>JAZRJH010000125.1:0-3034 GCA_045645685.1 Acutalibacteraceae bacterium | reverse complement strand
ATAACAATAGCACCTGTTTTAATTCTATTGTCAATCATCAGTTCTTCTTCTAATTTTAACGGATTAGGTCCCATGATTTTTTGCTTGATTAAATCAGTATCATATTTTTCTGTTTTTACATATTTCATTTTAAACTCTCCTTAATTCCTATTGCTGGCAAATCAAGTTTATAAATCACTCTTATTATACCATCTTTATCCCAATAATTCAATGCACACAAAAATCCCCACCGATTTCTCAGTGGGGATTCGTTAATTTATTATGCTACGAAACGAATTCGCAGGGAATTACATTTCTTTGATAGCTGCCTGTACTGCTCCAATGCGGATGGGGAAATCTCTTCCGAATCAACCGAAAGAGAGCAATTTTCGGCTCTTTTTCCGTTGATTTCGCAGTCAATCGGCTCATTTTCTTTGCCAAAACGCAGATACCACTTGAATTCATGGGGAGTCACAACAATCTTCTTTATGAGTGCTTCAATCACATACGGAGGTACCTCGCCTTCGTCTTCGGGGTATGTATATCTGTCTAGTGCATACCGCAGAAATGTTATCTTTTCTTCGTAATCCTCATAGATAGGTTCATATCGTGCAGGAGCAAGGTCAGCAAGTTCATTGTTGACGGCTGTGATTTGCTTTTGGAGTGGTTCTGTTTTTTCATAAAATGCTTCTTTTGAAATCGCCCCTTCGGCTCTCATATCAACAAAGTTGTCATATCTCTGTTTGAGGTCTTTCAGCAGTGCTTCTTTCCTTGCTATCAGCTCGGAATTATCGGTTTTCTCGTTTGAAAGTTCATAGTGCTTTCTCAATACGGATTCTGCAATTGCGAGAACCCTCTGTTTGTCGGATAAAAACTTATCAAAAATGAACTTTGCCATCAGGTCGAGTTTCCATTCGGGAATCATCGGTGAACGGCAGGCATCTTCAAGCGGTAAACCTCTCTTTTTTCTGCTTTCGTAGCTACCGTGATTAATAACATAATAGCATTGATAAGCATATTTTGTGTTCTCTCCCGAACCCGACCATTTAACTCTGTTGAATTTGTGACCGCATTCGCAGACGAGAAGTTTACCCCATACGGTTTTCGGCGGTGTTTTACCTTTGGGTTTTCTTCCCGAATTCAGATTTTTCATTTCTCCTCTTTTACTTGCCATAATTTTTTGCACCCTTTCATATTCATCTACGGTGACGATCGGCGTGTGGGTTCCCTGAACCTGCGTAAGCTCGATTTCACCATAGTTTTTTGTCTTTTTCTGATCAAGATAATTTTCAACGTACTCTTTGTGATATGTAATTATTCCGCAGTAAAATGTGTTTTGCAGAACATGGGATATAACCGTACAATGCCATCGGGATTTTCCCATTGAGGTCAGTCTGCCTCTGCGTTCAAGCTCATCTTTGATTTTCATCAGACCGTCACCCGCAAGGTACATATCATAAATCATTCTCACGGTTTCCGCTTGTTCGGGATTTATAACAAGGTCTTTACCGACTCTGTCATAACCGAGAATATTGCCGTTGCCGTAAAAAACTCCGTTGTTCATCGAAACCTGCTGTCCGCTTTTAACTCGGATTGATGTTTTACGGCTTTCTTCCTGAGCAAGGCTCGCCATAAGCGAAAGCCTCAGCTCACCGTCGCCGTCAAAAGTCTTGATTCCGTCATTGATGAAGAACACCTCAACTCCGACCCGTCGCAAAGCTTTGGTGAAATGCAGAGTTTCTTCGGTGTTTCTTGCAAATCGGGAAACCTCACGTGTGATAATAAGGTCGAATTTGTGTTCGTGGGCATCTGAAATCATTTGCGTGAATCCCGGTCTTTTTTCAGCCGAAGTGCCCGTTATACCTTCGTCGATGTACTTATCGACAAGAATCCATTCGGGGTGTCGCTCAAGAAAAGCGTTATACCATTCAAGCTGATTGCCCAAGGCATAAACCTGTGCTTCATGTTCGGTTGAAACTCGGGCATAGATTACCACTCTCTTTTCTTTTGGTGTATCAAACGGATACATCATTTTTTATCTCCTTTCTGTCCGAACGGTAGAACAAGAATTCAGATGTATCTACCTTATCGGCATTTTCATTTAAAATTTCATGGAACATTTCTTCAGAAATTAAACCGTCGGCACAAAGCTGCTGGATAAGTTTAAGTGCGGCGAAATAAAGAGCTGATTCATATTCCGATTCCATATTATTCATAAAACTCCTTTCTTGCAAGGATGTCGATTTGCTCCTTGCGGTTGATTTTTCAACTTCTGCACAAGTTGTGCAGAAGTTAGCTTTGTTTAACTTCCGACCAACTTGGTTGGAAGTTGTTTTCGGAACTTGTTCCCAACTTGGTAACAAGTTAATTTCGGTTAACTTCTGTCCAAGTTGACCAGAAGTCGGAAATTCAGACCAACTTGGACTGAATTATTTTAACTTTCAGAAATCCGGCCCAGCTTGGGCTGAATTATTTTGCGTTGAGAAATTGTGTCCAACTTGGGCACAATTTTTTTACTTTCCGACAAGTTGTCAGGAAGTTGCTTATGTTCCAAAATTCTGTCCAACCTGGGCAGAATTATTTTTAACTTGTGTCCAACTTGGTCACAAGTTGAGTTTGCAGTTTTAACTTCTACTCAATTTGTGTAGAAGTAAGATTTTTAACTTCCACCCAACCTGAGCGGAAGTTGTTATTCGTGAATCTGCGATGAGATTTTGCTTCTATTTTTATACGCACCGAGAATTTCGGGCGGTATGTTTTCAACTGCTTTTTTGAGTTCTTCGTATTCCTGAAGTTTGCGGGATATTTCAAGTTTTTTGAGGGTGCTCTCTTTACTGTCATCAAGCTTTTTCTCAAGCTCTGTTATCTCTGTCTTTAGTGTCTTATACGCTGTGTCATATTTTTTCAGCTTTGTCTTCATCTGCTCAACACTAGGGATATATTTTTTTAGAAGAGCTTCAAGCTCTTCTGTTTTTGTCTTTTTATTGAGCACATTTGTGTCCGCGAGAATCTGTATAATCTGATCCTTCATGCGGTTGAGATGTATTGCTTCCTT
>JAZRJH010000124.1:0-1973 GCA_045645685.1 Acutalibacteraceae bacterium | reverse complement strand
TTTTGTGTTAATATTTTGTCAGATTTAAAAAAGGAGAGTTACGACATGCCTAAAAGAGAAAATTATATTTCGTGGGACGAATATTTCATGGGTATTGCCATGCTTTCTTCCTACAGAAGCAAAGACCCCAACACACAGGTCGGCGCCTGCATAGTCAATGACCGCAATAAGATTATGTCCGTCGGTTATAACGGATTCCCTCTCGGATGCAGCGATGACGAATTCCCCTGGGAAAGAACGGGTGAAATGTATGACACCAAGTATCCCTATGTCTGCCATGCAGAGCTCAATGCCATTCTCAACAGCAGAGGCTCAAATCTCGAAGGCTGTAAGATTTATGTTGCTCTTTTCCCTTGCAACGAATGTGCAAAGGCAATCATTCAGAGCGGTATAAAAGAAGTTGTCTATATTTCCGATAAATATGCCGACACTCCCGGCACAAGAGCATCAAAAAGAATGTTTGACGCCGCAGGAATAAAATATTCTCAGCTCAAACCCAAGAAGGAAGAGCTTACAATCGATTTCAGAGAAGAAAACATTTAAAATGCATAAACAACCGAGCCGACTTTTGCGCCTGTTGAATCAAGTGCGCGTGCGCTCATAACTCCGCCGTCAACCCATACAAATCCTGCGCTTTCATCAAAGAGCATGGGTTCGCTGAAAATAACGGGTGAAGCGGAATTATCGGTTGAGCAGTAAATAACGGTCTGAATCGGTGTGCCGTTTTCGTTCATCTCGCCGTACGAAGCAAAAACCGCTTTTGTGCCGTCGGGGCTGATTGAGAAAACATCCGCCGATGCAATGTTGATATCCTTAAGAGTCTTGATTTCGCCTGTCAGAAGGTCGATGATTTCAAGGCTCTTTTTGTTTATCAGATATTTTCCGCTCTGCATATATTCAAGGAAATAATCGCCCTCAAACTGAGTGAGAACACGGTCGTTGCACATATTTGCAAATCCGTTTTCGTTCTTTTTGAGATAGTGCATGCCGTTTGCATCGTTCACAAACCATGTGCCGAGAATATCTTCAACAACAACCTTGGGTCTGTAAGCATTTGAGAACTCCATGATATCGGCACGCTTGCCTTTGTCATTTTCGTTATAATATCTTGATGAGAAGAAATATTTTGCATTGCCGAGATTTTTTATGAAATCATCGGTAAGCATCGACCAGTCCTGACGGAATGAACCGTTTCTGTCAATAAGACGGGTGTTGTTTGAAACATATGTTGAAGTTTTTCCGCTTGCAAGGTCAAAATTATAAATTTCGGAATAAATCTTGTCTGCCTTGTAGAAATTGTTCTTGTCAAAATCGGCAAGAAGAAGATATCCTTCGCCATAGCCCGAGGGTTTTGCGGTGAGTTTTACGAAAGCGTATGAATAAACGTCAACATCAGCTTTCATATCCGATGTGAAAATGCCGTAGCCGCAAGCCTTGCCGTCTTTTTCAATATAATTTACGGTCACGGGAATTGTTTCATAAGTTGCGGCAATATTTGCCTTGACCTGCTTTATTGTAAGGTTGCCCGAAACCATCTGACCGCCCGAATATTCATAGAATCTGATTGCGCCGTTGATGTCGGCTGTGAAATAGATGTTTTCAAAATCTGTGGGCAGATAAATTTCTCCGTTTGAACCTTTTACGGAAAGATTTGTGCTGATTGTGTATGCGCTCTGCTCGTAAGAATAAACAACAGGGGGCTCGTCTTTGCTGACGGGTGCTTTTTCGCCGCCCGAAATAAAGAAAATTATTCCCGAGATTATTGCAACAACCGCTAAAATGGCGGTGATAATTGTCAGTTTGTTTTTCATTTTTGTTTCTCCTTAAAGTTCTATCTCAACCTCAACAGGGCAATGGTCTGAGCCGAAAATCTGATTGTGAATTTTTGCATCCCTGAGATTTTCTCTGAGTCTTTCGGAAACAACAAAGTAGTCGATTCTCCAGCCTGAATTCTTGGCTCTTGCCGAAAAACG
>JAZRJH010000123.1:0-2015 GCA_045645685.1 Acutalibacteraceae bacterium | reverse complement strand
ATCGGGCTTATCGATGATAAACTGAAATGCTTTTTCTGCTTCGGCTATTGAATAAACAAGTGCTTTTCTGCCCTCAAAAGCCTTTTCTTCAAGGCTCTTTGAGATATTGGCATTTCCTTGTTTTGCAACGCAGACAAGTGATTTGAAGCCTGCGAGGTTATCGTAGAGTATTTCTTCGTTACCTGCCGCATCTGAAACCTGCAAAGCCTTTGAAAGCAGACCGCTTCTGATTATTTCATCGGTAACAGCCGATGCTTTTGCCTTGTAATTTGCAAGAATCTGCGATTCCTCTGCGGTGGGATAGCTGAAATATATATAGTCCTGATGGGGACAGAGAGTTTTTTGCATAACAAGCTGAGGAACGAAAATTTCTTCGTCAATATCTCCGCAGAGAGTCTGATATCTGTTCCATTCGGCAGGTGCGCTGTCATAAGGCGGAGTTGCGGTGAGAGCTATGATTGTTACATCCGTACCAAGCATTGCGACAAACTTTTCGAGAGCTTTCTGCCATTCGCTTTTGAGGTGATGCGCTTCATCAAGGCAGATTGTTTTTATACCTGCCTTTTTGATTTCCGAAAGCAAATCAAAATTACTGAAATCCTGTGTTTCTTCGGCTTCAAATTCATCTTCATCCGCTTCGGATTCCATAACGGATTTTGTGAAAGCGGCGTGGAGCGCCTGATATGTGATTGACGTTATCAGTTTCGGATTTGTGAGCGAATAAGAAATATATTCATCGGGGTTTTCCGTTTCGGGAAGATATGCTTCAACAAATCTTTCGCCCCACTGCTGACGGATTGTGACAGAGGGTGACATAACAAGCGCAGGCGCATTCTGTCTGCGGACAAGCTCAAGACCAAGAATGGTTTTACCGCTGCCGGGTGCGGCAACGATATGAATTCTTTTATCTTTAAGATGCTTCTGTGAATTATCAAGCACCGCCTGCTGATAATCACGGAAAGTCCATTTGAATTTTACATTGCTGAAATCTTTCATAATATCACTCCGCTACGGATTTTGATTTATTTTATCATAAATATTGTGTTTTTGCAACAAAAGCCGTCTTAAATCAAGACGGCTTCTATTTTTGTGTTTTAATGAATTGCTCCGCATTCGCAGATAAGATTATTGCCAAAGAGCTTCTGGAAGAAGAGAACAAACTTGAAGAAGAAGCCTGCAATACCGCCCTGATGGCATTTGCATTCACAATCTTTGTAAACCGCTTCTGCAGTAACGTTGAAAACACCCATTGTGAATGTTGTTTCGGAATCATAATAATCTTCGGGGGTTGCGCCCGTAATATTCCAACAATAAAAAATCTTGCCGTCAATCTGATCTGCTGTGATTGTTATAGCATTACCGATAATTGCATTTGAAGCAGACGCCTTTCCGTTTATAACGCTGATATCAGTTCCGGGTGTTTCAAAATCACCGAGTTTGATTCTTATAATGCACATTGCTTTGCCGTTACTACCATGTTTATAAAGATAATATGCACTGTCACTGGGAAGATAGGAATTGAAATTATAACGCGGAATTTCTTTTCCGTCATATACAACTTTGAATTCATCAGCTGCAGGAAGCTCATATCCGCCGATATAGAATGTTGTGAGCACATAATATTCCTTTTCAGGGTCAGCTATCTCGCCGCCGCAACTGGGAACCTCTGTTGACATGATTACCGAATAATAAGGCGACTGATTGTAGTCAAGTGAAGGGAAACAAGAGTCAAGATTTGAGTTATTGAGTTTTTCACCGTAATAGATTGAGGGGAACTTGCTGATTTCAACAACCTTTGTTGCGGCTGATGCCGAAGTCATTGATATACTCATCATTGCAAAAACAGTAATGAGAGCGAGCATAATTGCTGTTATTTTTTTAATCATTTTAAATTAACTCCTTTTTATCCTGCGTAATAAATCTCTTCAAAAAGCTCATATTCGGGTGTTCCGTTGATACAAAGCTGATAATCCGTGCTGTTTCTCTCAACATAAATTCTGCATTCTCTGCCGTCA
>JAZRJH010000122.1:0-2231 GCA_045645685.1 Acutalibacteraceae bacterium | reverse complement strand
CTTACCTGCTTCAACGATAACTTCTGCAACAGCTGAACCGAGACCGCCAACGATATTGTGGTCTTCAGCAGTGATGATGCGGCGTGTTTCCATAACAGCCTTAACGATAGCTTCCTTATCGATGGGCTTGATTGTATGCATGTTGAGAACTCTTACCTTGAGACCGTCGTTTGTTTCAAGGAACTTTGCAGCCTGATATGCCTGGAATACACATGAACCGCAAGCAATGATTGTGATATCTGAACCTTCGTTGATTGTTACAGCCTTACCAACTTCGAAACCGTAGTCGCTGTTTTCATAAAGAACACGGTCAAAACCTCTGTTGATACGGATATAATAAGGTCCGAAGTTATCATATGCAGCATGAACCGCATTGTAAGTTTCAAGACCGTCTGCAGGGCAGATAACAGTAAGGTTGGGGATTGAGCGGGCAACTGCCATGTCGCAGATAGCGTGGTGAGTTGAACCTGCCTGACCGAAAGATGTACCTGCATGAGTTGCGATAATCTTTGCGTTTACATTCTGGTAGCAGATGTCGGTGTGAAGCTGGTCAGCACTTCTGAGAGAAGCGAAAACGGAGAAGGTTGAAAGGAAAGGAACAAGACCTGCCCTTGCCATACCTGCTGCCATACCGAACATATTCTGCTCTGCGATACCTACGTTGAAGTATCTGTCGGGGAACTGTTCGCCGAACATACCGATTTTTGTTGATTTGCCGAGGTCGGCTGTGAGAGCAACAACCTCAGGATGCTTTTCGCCAAGCTCACAAAGAGCCTTACCGTAAATTTCAGCTGTTGAGAAAGCTGTTGATTCGGTAGCTGTATATGTAAGTCCTCCTGCCATGATCAGATGCCCTCCTTTTCTGCGCGAGCAACACGCTCTGCATAATGCTTTTCAAGGCTTGCTTTAGCCTGTTCGTATTTTTCGTCGTTAAGTGCGCCGTAGTGCCACTTGTAGTCGCCTTCCATGTAGTCAACGCCGCAGCCCTTGATTGTGTCTGCGATAATCATGCAGGGCTTACCCTTTGTTGCAAGAGCTGTGTCGATAGCGTCTGCGAGAGCGTTCATGTTGTGACCGTCAACTTCGATAACTTCGAAGCCGAATGAACGCCACTTGTCTGCAAGGGGTTCGAGTTTCATAACTTCTTCTGTGGGACCGTCGATCATGCACTTGTTACGGTCAACAAATGAAATAAGGTTATCTGCCTTGAAGTGAGCGGCAGCCATACCTGCTTCGCAGTTTGAACCTTCGTCGCATTCGGCGTCACCGAGGATACAGAATGTCTTATAATCCTTGCCGAGAACCTTTGCTGCGAGAGCTGTGCCGAGAGCGATTGAAAGACCGTGACCGAGTGAACCTGTTGAAGCGTCAACACCCTTAACCTTGTTTGAGTCAAGGTGAATACCCATTGTTGAGTTTGAAAGGTTGAAAGTCTTGAGCTTTTCTTTATCGTCAAAACCTACATGGCAAACAAGGCTTGCAAGAGCCACGCCTGCGTGACCCTTACTGAGAATGAAACGGTCTCTGTCTTCCCACTGGGGATTGGAAACCTCATATTTCATGTACTTGTAGTAAAGAATAGCGAGCATATCCATAACACTCATACCGCCGCCGATGTGAGCGCTGCCTGCCCAATAAGTGGTGTCAAGGCAAAGCTTACGAAGTTCATAAGCCTGTTTTTCAAGCTCAAGCCATTCCTGCTTGGTTAATGCCATAGTGAATTCCTCCTAATTTTTATATTATGAATCAGCCGAGTTCGGGATGATTCTTGCGTACTGCTTTGAATGCATCGTCTGCAACTTCAAGTGTGAACTTGATATCTTCGTCGGAAAGAGATGCATTGATGAAGTGGTTGTGGTGGTTGGTCATGTAGACGCCTCTCTTGACAACTTCTGCAATCCATTCCTGATGAAGCATGAGTGAATCGTCATCTTTAAGCATGAGATAGAAGAGTGCGGGTTCGCCCGAAACCTTAAGATTGAAGCCGTTGTTTGCTGCAGCAGCCTTAAGACCGTCGCAGAGCATTGTACCCTTATCAAGACAAATCTTGGGAAGGTCAATCTTCTTCATCTTTTCCATACAAGCGATTCCAGCTGCAAAGGGAACTGCGCTCATCCAGTAGCTGCCTGTGTATGAAAGTCCGCTGATTGAGCTCTTGAGCCAATCCTTACCGCAAAGAGCCGAAACGTTCCAGCCGTTTGCAAGAGCTTTACAGAAGCAGATAAGGTCAG
>JAZRJH010000121.1:0-11504 GCA_045645685.1 Acutalibacteraceae bacterium | reverse complement strand
GCACCGGCATCTTCAAAGAGCCTGACCCACTGCTCGGCATCAAAATTTTCAGCCTTGAACATATTTACAAAATCGTTGTATTTGAAATCTTTGCCATATGTTTTCTGATGATATTCGTAATATTCCGTGTCGTTTTTGCTTCTTTCGGTTATTTCATCGCAATGGCATCCGTACCATTCTGCATACTTGCCCTTGGGTGCATATGCGGGAACGCTGTAAAGACCCCAATGAATAAAAATTCCGAATTTTGCATCTTCAAACCATGAAGGGATTTCTCTTTTGTTGAGTGATTCCCAATTGTTTTCAAATTTCATAAAAATTTCTCCTTTCGGGTTCTTTTAGAATGATAACACAGCATCTTTAAAACTTCAATAGATTTGACATATATTTTAAGATATAGTAAAATCTTGTTCGGTGATAAAATGCTTGGATTTATGAAAGAAAAAATCTCTTCGTGGGAAAAAATCAAAGAAAGCGGATTGCCTGTTGTTATCTACGGAATGGGTAACGGCGCCGACAAGGTTGTGGATGAATTCATCCGTCTCGGGATTGAAATAAAAGGCATTACCGCAAGCGATGATTTTGTCAGAGGTCAGCAATTCAGGGGATTCACGGTCAGAAAACTTTCGGATTTTGACGGCGATTTTATAATTGCGGTTGCTTTTGCAAGCTGTATTCCCGATGTTATGAATCATATATATTCTCTTTGCAAGGAACACAGAGTTATTGTTCCGTGTGTACCCGTTTTCGGCGATGATATTTTTAATCGTGAATTTATTGAGAAACACGAAACCGAGCTTATCGATGCATATGAATTGTTTGAAGATTCTTCAAAAGAAATCTTTGCAGGTTGTGTTGACTTCATGTTCGGCGGAGAACTTGAAACGCTCAGGAATATCACAACCGACAAAAGCGAAGTTTTTGAAAATATCCTGAAATTCGGCGCTGACGAAACCTATCTTGATCTCGGTGCATACAGGGGAGATACCGTTGAAGAGTTTCTTCTTTATTGCAACGGAGAATATTCGGAAATAGTCGCTCTTGAACCCGATAAACGAACCTTTAAAAAGCTCGAAGCCTATCTTGAAAATGTTGAAAAATCAACGGCTTATCAGTATGCGGTATATTCCGAAAACAAAACCCTGATTTTCAGCAACAAAGCAGGCAGACAGTCAACGATATCCGATAAAGGCATTGAAGTTCAGGCGGTTTCCGTTGACAGCCTTTGCAAAGATAAGATTCTTACTTACATAAAAATGGATGTTGAGGGAGCAGAAAAAGAAGCGATAAACGGCGCAGAAAAAACTCTTGAAAATCATCAGCCGAAGCTGAATATCGCTCTCTATCACAGAAGCGGAGATATATTCTCGATTCCTTTACAGATTGCAAAAATAAATCCCCATTATAAATTTCATATCCGACGCCATCCCTATATTCCTTGCTGGGATATGAATTTATATTGTGTTTAAAAAACAGTTGTATTGTATAATTCTTTTTGTTATAATATTCTGGAAGAAAAAGCCGAAAGGAGCTTTGCTATGAAAAAAACACAATGGTATAAGGATGCCGTATGTTATCAGATTTGGCCCCGTTCATTCTGCGACGGAAACGGCGACGGAATAGGTGACCTTGAGGGCGTGCTCTCAAAACTTGATTATCTCAAGGATCTCGGTGTCAACTGTATCTGGTTCTCACCGCTTTACTGCTCACCCAATGCCGATTTCGGCTACGATATTTCAGACTATAAGAACATTTCTCCCGATTACGGCAACAACGAGCTTTTCAAAAAGGTTCTTGATGAAGCCCATGCAAGGGGAATAAGAGTAATCATGGACCTTGTTGTCAACCATTCATCCGATGAGCACGAATGGTTCAAAAAGGGTATTGATAAGAACAGCAAATATCACGACTATTATTTCTGGCGTGACGGCAAGGGCAAAAAGCTCCCCAACAACTGGTCATCTCTTTTTGAAGGCAAGGCTTGGGAATATTGCCCCGAAAACGGACAGTATTATCTCCACCTTTTCTCAAAGAAACAGCCCGACCTTAACATGGATAATCCCGAAGTCCGTAAAGAAGTCAAGGATATCATGAAATTCTGGCTTGATATGGGCGTTGACGGTTTCCGTGAAGACGTTATCACTTTTGCTTCAAAAAGAGAAGGTCTTCCCACAGGCTTCCCCATTCCTCAGGCTTGCGGTATGGAGCATTATGCAGACGGCCCCCATATCCACGAATATCTCACAGAATTCCGTCAGGTGCTTAATAAATATGACTGCTTTGTAGTCGGCGAAGCACCGATGATGACGGTTAAAAAGGCTCTCAAATATATCAAGGAAGGCCCGGATCAGGAGCTTGATATGATGTTCCATTTCAAGCATATGGAAGCAGACTGCATATTCATGGATTGCCTTTGCATAGGATTCAGTCTTAAGAGACTTAAGAAAGCATTCTCAACATGGCAGACGGGTCTTTACGGCAAGGGCTGGAATGCTCTCTACATGGAAAACCATGACCATCCCAGAATCATCAACCGTTTCGGCAGCGTTGAATACAGAACAGAAAGCGCAAAAACAATCGCAAATTCCTATATGCTTCAGTGCGGAACGCCCTTCATTTATCAGGGACAGGAAATTGGTATGATCAATATCGATCTTCCCAAGGTTGAAGATTATCAGGATGTTTTTGCTGTCAATAACTATAAAACACTCCGCCTTCTCGGTTTCTCCGAAGAAAACACAATCAAGCGTCTTAAGACTTCAAGCCGCGGTAATGCAAGAACCCCCGTTCAATGGGATAACACCGCTAATGCAGGCTTCACAACAGGTACTCCCTGGATGCCTGTTAACCCCAATTATGAGCAGGGTATAAATGCAAAGGCTGAAATGGAAAATCCTGATTCGATTTATAATCATTACAAAGCACTTATCAAATTCCGCAAGGAAAATCCCGTTGCAGTTTACGGTGCATACAAAGAATATAACAAGTCAAGCAAAGAACTTTATGTTTATGAGCGTACATACGAAGGCAAGAAAATGCTTGTTATCTGCTCATATTCGGAAAAAGCAGTTAAGTTCAAAGCTCCCGCAGGTTACGACCTTTCAAATGGCAAGGCAATTCTTTGCAATTACAAGGAAAATCCCGTAACAAACAACGGCTTCACAACAAGACCTTACGAAACAAGAGTTTATATCTTTGATTAATCATCAGCCCTGCATCTTTATGGTGCAGGGCTTTGATTTTTGTGTCTGTTCAGAGCATGAAATGCAGCTGAATATTGCTCGGAATCAGGCTTTGCATTGATGATTTTATCTGCGCTCTCTGCTGATGAGACTATTTCAGAAAAAAGCGAAGTGTTTTCGGCTTTTTTAATCATTTCTTCGCAAACATCAATCATGTTGTGATAACCGATTATTCCGTTAATTTTCAGATGTTTTGCAAGGATTTCAACATCCGCACCGAAGCATTCATATCCGCCCGAATAAATTCCGAGTGCCGAAAACAATCTGTAATCATCATCTTCTGCGATGTTGTTTTGTTTTCTGAAATTTTTAACTGCTTTTCGGGTCCTGAAATCGAAAAGTCCGTTTATTTCGCCCGAATAAAAGCCTTTTTCTGCAAGACATTTCTGAATCACGGAAATTTTCTCTCCGTTTTCGCCGAGATTTATCGCGTATGACCGCAGAGTGCAAAAATCCGCAAGCAGGATGAGTATCGCAATATTAATCACAATCAGCAACAGTATTTTAAAACTCTTTGTCTTTTGCATTCTATCACCTGAATTATTTTTGATTTAATTCAGAGTTTTATCGCCGTTAAATTTTGCAGAAAATATTGACATAAAATTGTTAAAGTGATATCGTCATTTCAGGAGTGATAATATGAGAAACGATGAGATGTATCTCCAGCTTTATCTGATTCGCCACGGAGAAAGCATGGGCAATATTGAAACAACCGAAGATTTTGACAAAACAAATCCGCCCCTGACTTCTCACGGCAGAAATCAGGCAATGGCACTCGGCGAAAGATTTTCCGCTCTTGAAAATTTTACCCTTTATTCAAGCCCTTTGCAGAGAGCGAAGGATACTGCTTCGTGCATAAGCGATAACATGATTATTGATTATGATGTGCTTGAAAACGGAGTAAGAGCAACCGAAAACGGCTTTGAAGATTATTATGAGTCGCCCGAAGAATGCTACGAAAGAGCCAAAAAGGTTGTTGAAAAACTTAAGAAAAAACACAGAAATCATGAGAACGTAATTGTTGTTGCACATGGTATGTTTCTCAATCAGTTAATAAAAGCAGCGCTTGATATTCCGTGCAAAACCATGCGTCTTTCTGTTTATAATGCATCGGTCACCAAAATCAATTTCTGCGAAACAGAGCCGCCCAAACTTGCTTTGCAGAATGATGTTTCACATCTCGCTGAAACCGACGGCGAAAAACTGTTCTGGATGTAAAATTTTTATTGCATTATTTTTCTTCAAAATCTATAATTATAATATATTCTCGAAAGGGGAAAGAACGATGAATTATGATATAGTTATTGTCGGTGCTTCAACCGCAGGCAGCTATTATGCAAGAAGAATGGCTGAAAGAGGTTTTTCTGTTCTTGTTATCGACAGAAGTGCAAGGGAAACCATCAGCCCCGATTATGATATATTCCACATGGGAAAGGCTGAAATGGAGCGTTTCGGTCTGCCTGAAGTCAAAAAGGGCGACGGCATTTTTGCTTTTATGTTTGAAGATCAGAATATGTATTCTGCATACGGAAATCATCCCAAGCCGTCTTGTTCACCCGTAATCGGTATGCATAAGCATGACTACATAGTCTATATGAATGACTGGGCAATTGAAGCAGGTGCGGAGATTGTTTACAAGGCATCATTCTCGGGTCTTCTGTTCGATGAAAGCGGAAGAATTAACGGAGTTGAATATGAAAAAGACGGAGAAAAGATTGCCGTCAATTGCCGTCTTGTCTGCGATTGCTCTGGAATCCCTGCAGTTGTAAGAACCAATCTTCCCGATAATTACGGCGTTGAAAAATTCGAACTTACCCCCGATGATATGTTCTATGTTATTCTTAAATATATCGATTTCAAAGAGAAGAGAAGTGATTGGCTTCATTCCGATTTCTGGCTGATGTATAAATCATGGATTGCACCCAGCGGAATGACGGATGCGCTTATCGGTATCGGCTCGGTTTCTGGATTTGAACAGGCTGAAAAGATGTTTGAACTCTTTGCAAAGAATGTAAAACTTCCTGCTCACACCATAAAATGGGTTGAAAAGGGCAGAACGCCTTATCACAGAGCACCGTATTCATTCGTTGCGGACGGATTTATTGCAATGGGTGATGCCGCTTGTCTTACCAAACCTAACTGCGGTGAAGGTTGCACAGCATCGCTTGTGCTTGAAGATATTGCGGTTGATGCCGCCGCTGCTGCAATGGCAGACGGAGCTTATCCCACAAGAGAAGCTCTCTGGTGCATCAACAAAAGATATAATGATACTCAGGGCAAGGAATTTGCAAGCCTTATGGCTCTTCTTACTTCGATTATCAGACACACACCCAAAGCCAATGAATTCCTTTTCAAACACGATGTTGTTTTCAGCCGTAAAATTCTCGGCTCAATGGGTGAAGGCGGTCTTGAACTCAGCCTTACCGATTATCTTAAAACACTCATCTTCATTATCATCGGTCTTGTTTCGGGCAACATAAAATTATGGGAACTCAAGAGCGTAATCAATGCAATCATTAACAGCGGAATGATGACTGCTCTTTATGAAAAATTCCCCGAAACGCCCGACGGATTTGACGAATGGGTCAAGGAAGCCGAAGCAGCATGGAAAAAGGTCGGCAAGGTTGCCGATTGGTCAATAATATAAAAATAAAGACGGAATATTGAGAAAGCTCAATGTTCCGTCTTTTTGTTTGTCAGATGAAAAGTCCTGTGATATACGCCGCCGCACAAGCCGCAATTGCAACAACCGTAAGCGGTAATTTGAAATAGGCAAGAAGAATTGCAATGACCGTGCCTACTGCTGCGGTATCGGTGTTGTTTGTGGAATAAAAAATCGCAGGGAATGTCATGGCGCTGAGTACCGCATAGGGGATATAGTAAAGTACACTCTGAATGAATCTTGATTTGATTTTCTTTCTGAAAAGAGTGAACGGAATCATGCGGATGAGATAGGTAACGCCTGCCATGACCGCTATGTATAAAAACATTGTCATTTGTTTTCATCCTCCGTTTCCGCAATATTAATCGGGAAAAGAAGCGCGCCGATAACAGCGGCAAGAATTGCGCTGATTATAATCGCAAATCCGAATGAAACTTCTGGCAGAAGATATTTGAAAACTGCGCTGAATGCCGCGGCAATAAGAATAACAATCAGGTCTTTTTTGCATTTTCTTGCGGCAGGAAGAATGATTGCAATGAACATTCCGTAAAGAAGAATACCCATCGATGCGGTCAATGAAGCGGGGAGTGCAAGACCTGCAATTGCACCTGCGGCTGTGCCGCCGACCCAACCTGCTGCAGAAATAAGAATAAGTCCGTACATATATGACGGCACAAGTTTCTCTTTTTGCGAAACGGAAACGGCGAAAATCTCGTCTGTTATTCCGAATGCGGCAATCATGCGATGCACGGTTGTGAACTTATCCGAAAGTTTTTGCGAAAGAGTCAGTCCCATAAGAGAATAGCGGAGATTGATAACAAACTGCGTTGCCGCCATTTCGATGAGCGTTCCTGCGGCGGCTATGATTTCGACCCCTGCGACCTGACCTGCAGATGTGAGATTTGTCAATGAAATAAGAATGGCATCTATCGCCTGAAGATCCGACTTGATTGCGAGAATTCCGAATCCGAATGAAACGGAAAAATATCCCAGACAAATCGGTATTCCGTGTGACAGACCTTTGATAAACGGTTTTTGCATCTGTAACATCCTTTGTCAAATAATAGCAATTACATATATTAACACTTAAAACCGACAAATTCAATATCAAAACAAAAAAATCACGGTTGCCTTTTCAGACAACCGTGAAAATTGTTGCTGTTTAATTATTTGATTTCTTTAGCAATTTTATCCATGCCCTTCATGATTGTTGAGCCTGCTTCTTCGCCGAGAGAAATCATTTCCTGATAGTGGTCGCCAAGGAGAGCCATTGAATAGTCATTATCGGGAACAACATAACCGATAGCATCGTTCATAAGACCGAAGCAGATTGTGTCTTCGCCGAAGATTTCATAAACTGACTTGCCGTTAAAATCCTTGCCTGTGAATGAACCGTCTGCTGTGAGTGAATCACCGCCGCAGATAATGTCCTGAACGATTTCGCCGAGCATCATTGCAACCTTAACGCCGCCGATTTCCATGTAACCGATTTCAGCAAAGATGTAGTAGTTGAATCCTTCCTTGCAAACTGTGTAGTTAACAAGGTTGAGCTTGCCTACGAGCTGGATAAGGGGATTTGTAACCTTGATTTTAACTTCCTTGATCATGATGTTGAGATTGGGTTCAAGAACCTTTTCTTCAACGGGTTCCCAGCCTTCATACCAGAGAGTATAGTGTTCGCCGCCGATTTCTTTTTCTTCAGCCATCTGAGCCTTTTCAGCGTCAGTCATGTTAGCTTCGATAGTATCGATATCGTTTGTGAGATTGAGGGCCATGTTAGCTACTTCATAACCGTAGCGGAGAGTTTCTTCGTATCTGCGTTCTGTGGGAACGCCGTCGCCTGCGGGGCCTCTGCCTTCGTAGATACCTGCAATAGCGCCGTTGAAGAACATGAAGTTGAAGTCTTTTTCTTCAATCTTTTCGCCGAGATAGTAGATATAGTCACCGGAAAGATCTCTGCCGTTGTCGATTTCGTCAACAGGGAGACCTGCAACGTCGGGATGAGCAGCGATGTTAACGATCATTGTGGGCTTGATTGATTCATCATCGGGAGTGAAAATAAATCTTGCAAGTTCATCAATAATTGATGTTGACTGGCTTCTGTTTTTATTGTTGAAATATTCTTCGTTGATTTCCTTGACTGCATATGTAAGAGTACCGGGAACCATTGTTTCAACAGCCTTCTTCATTGCGTTTGCAGCTGTTTCATAAACGAAGTTCATGTATTCCTGGTCTGCGCCTCTTTCCTTTTCAACGAAAGGAACATAGGAGAGAGCGAGGTTCTTGAAGAGTTTGGGGAAGAGATTTGTCCAGAGACCCTGTGTATCGATGCAGCTGTGAGTATGTGTTGATGAAACGTTGATGCTGTTGAATTCAACGCCAAGATCCATAGCTTCAACGAGCTTGCGGATTTCTTTGATATCGCCGTTTGAGAAACCGATGCAGTCGATGTTTGCAAAAACAGCAACGCCTCTGTCTGAACCGTCTTCGATTGCGATAACTCTTACCTGCATATCGTCGATGATTTCTTCAACCTTGTTTACCATGCCGTTGTTGGGATCGATGAAACCGCCGAGATAGTAGTCCTTTGATTCCCAATCGTTGGGAACAAGTGAAGCCTTTGCATAGCCGAGCTTCCACTGTGCATTTTCAGCTGTTTCTTTTTCCCATGATGTGCCTTCATAGAAATTTTCAACCACTCTGTCTTTAACCTTAACAAACTTCGGGCTGTCGGGAACGATGAAGTTGATTGCGCCGACGAGTGTTGTGAAGATTGTTTCTACGATTGAAAGACCGAAGTTTTCAAGCGATTTTGTGATATCAGCGGCAGCGTAGCTTGTTACGGATGATCCGCCGAAAATGAGCGAAAATGCAAGGATGATGCTTACTATTTTCATGCTTGTTTTTTTCATGATGATATCTCCTTCTGAAAAATAATAACAATTTATAATATATTACCATTTTTTTTTAGTGAAGTAAAGTGTTTTTTTGCATAAACACTGAAATTTTTAGGTTGAAAAGAAATATTATATGGGTTATAATTAATATGTATATTTTTATAATAAAAGGTGGTGGCAAAGTGGAAAAACAAAAGCGTGTTGCGGCTATACACGATATTTCGGGAATAGGTAAATGCTCTCTTACCGCCGCGATACCCGTTATTTCCGCCGCAGGAATCGAGGCTGCAGCCATGCCGACCGCCGTTCTTTCAACCCACACAGGCAATATTCAGGGCTATACATACCGTGATCTTACATCCGATCTGAATCCGATTGCGGAGCATTGGAAAAATCTCGGAATAACTTTTGACGGGATTTACAGCGGTTTTTTAGGCTCAACGGAGCAGGTTGATATTGTCTGCAATTTTATTGATATGTTCAGAACGGAAAATACTGTTGTTATTGTCGACCCTGCAATGGCAGACTGCGGAAAAATGTATACAACCTTTGATATGTCATTTGCAAAAGAAATGACTCTTCTTTGCAAAAAAGCGGATATAATCGTTCCTAATCTTACTGAAGCTGCTTTTCTTCTCGGTGAAGAATATCTCGAACCGCCCTACAGCAAGGAGTATATTGAGAATATTCTTAAAAGACTTTCGGCTCTCGGCCCTGAAATGGTTGTTCTTACGGGTGTCGAATTCAATGCCGATGAACTCGGATGTGCTGTTTATTGCCGTGATTCGGATGAGATTTTTTGCAGTTTTTCAAAAAAATATCCCGGAATTTATTACGGAACGGGTGATTTGTTTGCTTCTGCGCTTACGGGCGCATATCTCAAAGGTAAATCAATATCTGAAAGTGCACAGATTGCTCTTGAATTCACAAACTCTGCAATCGGCAGAACATACGAAGCAGGAACGGATACAAGACTCGGCGTTAATTTTGAACAAGGCATCGCAGATTATATAAAAAAACTTGGAGGAGTTTGAAATGAGTTTTGCAGATAAAGTTTTTATAAACACTTGCAAAGATATTATTCAGAACGGTTTCTGGGATACGGAGCTTGATGTTCGCCCCAGATGGGAAGACGGCACACCTGCTCACACAGTCAAAAAGTTCGGTGTTGTCAACAGATATGACCTGAGCAAGGAATTCCCTGCACAGACTATCAGAAAGACTTTTATCAAAAGTGCTGTTGACGAAATTCTCTGGATATGGCAGAAAAAATCAAATAATATTGCGGATCTCGGCAGCCATGTATGGGATTCATGGGCAGATGAAAACGGCTCAATAGGTAAGGCATACGGCTATCAGCTCGGCGTTAAGCATCATTATAAAGAGGGCGATATGGATCAGGTTGACAGAGTTCTTTATGACCTTAAACATAATCCTCAGAGCAGAAGAATTCTCACCAATATCTATGTTCATCAGGATCTGAGCGAAATGGCTCTTTACCCCTGCGCTTATTCAATGACATTCAATACATCGGGCAACAAACTGAACGCAATCCTCAATCAGCGTTCGCAGGATATGCTTGCCGCAAATGCATGGAATGTTGCCCAGTATGCTGCTCTTGTTCATATGTTTGCTCAGGTCAGCGGTCTTGAGGTCGGTGAGTTTGTTCATGTTATCGCTGACGCTCACATCTATGACAGACATGTACCTATCGTTGAAGAGCTTATCAGCCGCACACCTTATGATGCTCCCGAATTCGTCATGAATAAAGGCATCACTGATTTCTATCAGTTTACCAAGAATGATTTTGCTCTTGAAAACTATAAATACCACGATTTCAATACTAAAATTGAAGTTGCCGTATAACGGACTAAAGGAGGATATTGGTGATGAAAGCAATAGTTAATGTTGACATGAATTGGGGCATAGGATTCAATAACGAGCTTCTGAATCCAATTCCTGCCGACTTAAAACTGTTTAAGGAACTTACAACTAACAATATTGTTGTTATGGGACTTAATACTTTTCTCTCCTTGCCTAAGCAGAAAGCTCTTCCTAACAGAACCAATGTTGTGCTCACATCAAAAAAAGATTGGTCTGCACCTGATGTTATTGTTTGTCACTCGATAGAAGAGGTAAGAGAAAAAACAGCCTCTCTTTCCGGTACTGTGTTTATAATAGGCGGCTCGTCAGTTTATAATCAGTTCTTATCCAGTTGCGATACGGTATATGTGACAAAAGTTGATTCTTCCAAAGAAGCCGATGCTTTTTTCCCAAATCTTGATGATATGCCTGAATGGGAACTTACGACCAAAGGTGAAAAGCAATGTTTTGAAGATCTTTCTTTCTGTTTTACGGTGTATACAAAAAAGCTTTAATTTAATTATGTTTGATTAACCTAAATAAACAGCTCGCTAAGGCGGGCTGTTTTCATTTGACAATTTAATTTCTTCGTGTTATTATCGAAACAGCAAGTTAAGGGATGTGAAAAAATTATGGCGATTGAAGGGAAAACCTTCATTTTTCAAAAAGAAGGCATCGTAATAACTGATTGTAAAACAAACGAAAGCTGTCCGGTTTCATATAAAGCTTTCAACGATGCCAAAGCTAATTACCCTATAAGAGAAGAGGCCATTCTTGTTTACAGGCTATATCTTAAAGATCACATCCGGGATTATTTTGAAAACATAAAAGAGAATGAAC
>JAZRJH010000120.1:0-3452 GCA_045645685.1 Acutalibacteraceae bacterium | reverse complement strand
CTACTGATGAACCTGATGTACCCTCTGTATCAGCTGTACTGATTGTACCGAGTCTTCTGCCGTCACCCTTGCCTGTTGCAGGGTTGATGTTGTGCTGCCAGATTGCTTCAGGTGAGAATGATGAACCTGTTTCGCCGTCTGTAAGACCGTCCTTAACTCTTACATACCATGAAACGTACCATGCGTCTTCAGTCATGGGATAGTTGCTGTTCCATTCTGAAGTCTTGGTTGCGATACTGGAGAATACAAGATCCCAGTTTGAGTATGTTTTTGAGTCGATTTCGCAATATCCCATAACAACTGATGCTTTAGCTGCGGGCATTGCTGTGAGCTGATGATAAACGGGTTTGTTTGCTGATGAATAGGGATGATCCGCATTCATGAGCTTGCCGCTTTCACACTTTGTGTTTGTTTCGTAGTCGTTGTTTGTGTATGAATCGCCTTCCTTAGCTGTTGTGCTGCTTACAACACGAACGTCAAAGAAGTCTTTTTCAAATACCATGTAGGGCTTTGCTGCACCCATATACATATCCGAAAGGATTGTAAGATGGTATTCAAGCCAGTCACCGGACTTAACGTAGCCGTCGGTGAGTTCACCGTTTGCAACTTCGATAACATCGATACCGACATAGATGAACTTGTCGTAATCTTTATCGAGTTCTGCGTATGTTTTTACATTTGATTCACCAGCAGCGCTTGCCTTGGGAGCAACAACGCCGAGAGTTGTGAATGTACCAGCAAGCATTGCGATACAGAGCACAAGGCTGATGACCTTCTTAAATTTGGACATAAGTTTTCCTCCTTAAATTAATTTTCAGATGTTTCTGAAGAAGTATAAACACTTCCGTCCATTTATACGTCAGTAATTATTGCATATTTTATAAAATAAAGCAAGAGAAAAAAACAAATAAATATTACTTAAGAATAATTTGTCTGTTTTCGCCAAATTTCACCCGTCAGATTCGTGCAACATTACTGTTACGGGCTGCCTGAGAAACTGCCTTTGCAACCGCAGGGCCGACCCTTTCGTCAAATGCTTCGGGAAGGATATATTCGGGGCAGAGTTTGTCTTCGGAAACAAGGTCTGCAATCGCATGGGCGGCAGCGAGCTTCATTTCCTCGTTTATATCCGATGCTCTCACATCGAGTGCACCCCTGAAAATTCCGGGGAATGCAAGCACATTGTTTATCTGATTGGGAAAATCGCTTCTGCCTGTACCGACAACCGCCGCACCTGCTGCAAGAGCTTCGTCGGGCATGATTTCGGGCGAAGGATTCGCCATAGCCATAACAACTGCATTTTCCGCCATGGACGCAACCATTTCCTTGCTCACAATTCCGCCTGCAGAAACACCGACAAAAACATCGGCGCCCTTCATTGCATCGGCAAGAGTGCCTGTGATTCTGTTTTTATTTGTAAAACCGGCAAGTTCATCAAAAGCAGGAGAAAGGGGCTGACCCTTGCAGATAATTCCCTCTCTGTCGCTCATGATGATATTCCCTGCGCCGCAAGCGTTGAGGAGCTTTGCAATCGCAGAGCCTGCAGACCCTGCACCGCTCATTGCAACGGTGCAATCTTCAAGCTTTTTGCCCACACATCTGAGTGCATTGAGCACAGCCGCAAGCACAACGACCGCCGTGCCGTGCTGGTCATCGTGAAAAACGGGAATATCGCAGATTTCCTTGAGTTTTCTTTCAATTTCAAAGCATCTGGGAGCGGCGATATCTTCAAGATTTATTCCGCCGAAACTGCCTGCAAAAAGTGAAACGGCTCTTACAATTTCGTCCGTATCCTTTGAACGGATGCAGAGCGGAATTGCATCGATATCGGCAAACGCTTTAAAAAGAAGGCACTTACCCTCCATAACAGGCATACCTGCTTCGGGACCGATGTCGCCCAGACCGAGAACAGCCGTGCCGTCGGTTATAACGGCAACGGTATTCCATCTTCTTGTAAGCTCATAGCTTTTATTTATGTCTTTCTGAATTTCAAGGCAGGGTGCGGCAACGCCGGGGGTATAAGCGAGCGACAAATCCTGCTTGCATGAAGCACTTGCCCTTGTTTTTGTTTCAAGCTTGCCCTTCCATTCATAATGAAGTCTCAACGACTCCTTCAAATAATCCATTTTTAACATCTCCAATTTATTTTGCCCAACCCATTGAGCAGTCAACAGCCTTTTTCCAACCTGCATAAAGTGAATTGCGCAGTTCGATATCGGTTTCGGGTTCAAACACTTTTTCAACCACACGGTTATGCTGGATTTCGTCCGTGTTTTTCCAAAGACCGACGGCAAGACCTGCAAGATAAGCCGCACCGAGAGCAGTTGTTTCAACATTCTTGGGACGGTTTACACTGCATCTTATCATATCAGCCTGAATCTGCATCATGATATTGCTGACACTTGCGCCGCCGTCAACACGGAGTTCCGTGAAGTCAATGCCCGAATCGGATTTCATTGCTTCAAGAAGGTCAGTCACCTGATATGCGATTGCTTCAAGAACGCTTCTTGCGATATGCGCTCTGTTGACACCTCTTGTGAGACCGACGAGTGTGCCTCTTGCATACATATCCCAATAGGGCGCACCGAGACCCGTGAATGCAGGAACAAAGTAGATTCCGTTTGCATCGGGAACACTTTCTGCAAGTTCATCACAGCGTTTTGCGGTGTCAATCATATGAAGCTCATCACGGAGCCATTTGATAACCGAGCCTGCATTGAAAGCCGATCCTTCGATTGCATATTCAACCTTGTTTCCGATACCCCATGCGACACCTGTAACAAGATTATTCTTTGATTTTACACGGGTTTCGCCCGTATTCATGAGCAGGAAACAACCTGTGCCATAAGTGTTCTTTGCCTGACCGGGTTCAAAACATCCCTGACCGAAAAGAGCGGCAGGCTGGTCGCCGATTGCGCCGCAGATGGGGATTCCTTCAAGGAATTCAAGACCGAGAATGCCCTTTGACACTCTGCCGTAAATCTTGCTTGACGGAACAGGTTCAGGAAGAATGGACATGGGAATTCCGAGCTTTTCGCAAAGGAATTTGTCCCAGCAAAGGTTATCAACATCGAAAAGCATTGTTCTCGATGCATTTGAATAGTCGGTTACATGAACGCTTCCGCCCGTAAGATTCCAGATAAGCCAGGTTTCGATTGTTCCGAAAAGAAGTCTGCCCTGCTCTGCGAGTTCTCTTGCGGAGGGAACATTGTCAAGAATCCACTTGATTTTTGTAGCGGAAAAATAAGCGTCAACAACAAGACCCGTTTTTTCTTTTATGTAATCTTCAAGACCCTGAGCCTTGATTTCTTCGCAGATATCAGCAGTTCTGCGGCACTGCCAGACGATAGCATTATAAACGGGTTTGCCCGTCTGTCTGTCCCAGAGAATTGTTGTTTCACGCTGATTTGTGATGCCGATGCCTGCGATATCATCAGGATTGATTGCGCCCT
>JAZRJH010000119.1:0-16231 GCA_045645685.1 Acutalibacteraceae bacterium | reverse complement strand
CTGCTGGTATGACTCGGGTGCAATGCCTTTCGCACAGCATCACTATCCGTTTGAAAATAAAGACCTCTTCGTGCAGCAGTTCCCCGCAGAGTTTATCTCAGAAGCTGTTGACCAGACAAGAGGCTGGTTCTATTCACTCATGGCAATCTCAACCCTTCTCTTTGACAAGTCCCCGTATAAGAACGTTATCGTTCTCGGTCTTGTTCAGGACGAAAACGGTCAGAAGATGTCAAACTCAAAGCGCAATGCGGTTGACCCGTTCGATGCTCTTGCAAAGCAGGGCGCTGGCGCTATCCGTTGGTATTTCTACACCAACTCAGCTCCCTGGCTTCCCAACCGTTTCCACGATAACGCTGTTGTTGAAGGTAAGCGTAAGTTCATGGGTACTCTCTGGAACACATATGCTTTCTATGTTCTCTATGCAAACATTGATAAGTTCAATCCTGCAGAGCACGCTCTTGAATATGATAAGCTTTCCATCATGGATAAGTGGCTTCTTTCAAAGCTCAACACTCTTATCAACACAGTTGACGGCCATCTTGACAACTACGCTATTCCCGAAGCTGCAAAGGCACTCCAGAGCTTCGTTGATGATATGAGCAACTGGTATGTTCGCCGTGGCAGAGAACGTTTCTGGGCACAGGGTCTTGAACAGGATAAGATCAATGCTTATATGACTCTCTACACAGCTCTCGTAACAGTTGTCAAGCTCGCAGCTCCCATGATTCCCTTCATGGCAGAAGATATCTATCGCAACCTTGTTTGCAACATCGATAAGAATGCTCCCATCAGCGTTCACCTTTGCGATTATCCCGTATCTGATGCAAATCTTATCAGCGCAGACCTTGAGGCTTCAATGGACGAAGTTCTCAATATCGTTGTTCTCGGTCGTGCAGCAAGAAACACTGCAAACATCAAGAACAGACAGCCTCTCGGCAAGATTTATGCAACAGCTGCAAAGGTTCTCGGCAGAGAATTCTGCGAAATCATTGAAGAAGAGCTTAATGTTAAGTCACTCGAATTCGTAACCGACTCATCAGGTTATGTTTCATACAGCTTCAAACCCCAGCTCAAGACTCTCGGCCCCAAGTACGGCAAGCTTCTCGGTGCTATCAGAAACCACCTTGCTTCTCTTGATGGCTCAGCTGCAAAGAAAGAGCTTGACGAAAAGGGCGCAATCACATTCACAGCAGATGGCACAGAAATCGCTCTTGCAGTTGAAGACCTTCTTATCGAAACAGTTCAGAAGGAAGGCTACCATGCAGAAAGCGGCAACGGTGTTACTGTTGTTCTTGACACAAACCTTACACCTGAACTCATTGAAGAAGGCTTCGTAAGAGAACTTATTTCAAAGATTCAGACAATGCGTAAGGATGCAGGCTTTGAAGTTATGGACACAATCAAGATTTATGTAAGCGGCAACGAAAAGATTGAAGCAATCTTCAATGCAAACGCTGAATCAATCAAGAGCGATGTTCTCGCAACCGATATCATCATTTCCGCAGGCGGTTCATACACCAAGGATTGGGATATCAGCGGCGAAAAAGTAACAATGGGCGTTGAAAAGAACTGAATAAAATAATTAATCCCCGATGTTCATTGAACATCGGGGATTTTTTTATAATCTGTCAAAAATCTTTGTTTTGCGAACGGCATAGTAAAGCGGAATTCCGCCTGCAATGCATACTGCAAGTTCGCCTGCCGCAACTTCCAATGCATAGATAATGAACGTTGCAAGTTTTGTTTTGTCTGTCGGCAAAAGGAATGTTAATTCAGCGCCGACTATCAAAGCATTGAAAATAACGGGCATAATAAGTGAAAGGGCAGGGAAGCCTTTGAACTTAACATTTCTCAATGCCCGTGCGGTTATGGCTGCAAGAAGTGTTGCGAGCGAACCGAAAAAGATATCCCAGATTCCGAAAGGACTTGAGAGATTTCCGATTATGCAGCCAACCGTAAGTCCCGGAATCGCCGCAGGTGTGAAAACGGAAAGAATCGTAAGTGCTTCCGAAAGTCGGAATTGGATGTTGCCGTAGGCAATGGCAAAAACGGCGCAGAGATATGTTGCCGCCGCATAGATTGCCGCTATCATGGCACCGTGCGCCATGACAATGATTTTTTTCTTATTCATTTTTTCGTCTCCTTAGTTTTGTTCGGCATTCATGAATGCCCGTCAGGATGGTTTCGAACTGACGTTTAATTTATATCTATAAATTAAAGATACTCGGCAAGTGCCTTGAGATTTTCAACCGCAACGCTTGCTTTGATATCTGAATTTGCATATTCTTCGGGAGTTGTTACGCCGCTGTAAACAAGAGCGCAGGGGATTCCGTGATTTGCGCCGATGGCAATATCGGTTGCAAGTCTGTCACCGACGAATGCAAGCTCATCTCTTTCGCATCCGAGCATACCCGTAACATAGTCAACGGTTGCTGTCATCGGCTTTCCGAGCACAACGGGTCTTTTGCCTGTTGAAGCGGCAAAAAGCTCAATCATCGAGCCTGTGTCGGGCATATAGCCGTCTGCTGTGGGGCAGTTAAGGTCGGGGTGAGTTGCAAGATAAACTGCGCCGCCATCGATATAACGGACTGCATCCCACATCTTCTGATATGTGAGAGTGGTGTCAAATCCGAGCACAACGATATCGGGGTTTTCCGAAACAAGATTGATGCCTGCTGCTTCAAAATCGCCTGTGAGTCTTTCGTTGCCGAGAAGGAAAACCTTCTTGCCGTCGTAGTTTCTCTTGAGATAATCAATCGCAACGTGTGATGAGATGATAACTCTGTTTTCATCAACGGGGAAGCCCATCTTTTCAAGCTTTGCACGGCAAACTTCAACGTTGTTTGAAGAGTTGTTGGTGAAGAAATAAAAATCTCTGCCGCTCTCTCTTACCTTTTCGATGAAGTCCTTTGAGCCTTCGATGATATTTCCGTCAAGATAAAATGTGCCGTCCATATCGATGATAAAATATTTTGTTTTTTCAAAAATATTGCTTGCCATTTTTATGCTCCTTCATAAAAGTGTGACTATTCGGAACAATTCATCAATTCCGTTCCGAATGATGTATACTTTAAATTAACGAAAGGGGGAAGTGCATTGAAAAAGTTCACAACGCTGGATGATAAAGCAGTTGGCGATATTCTGAAGATTTACAGAATGTCGAACCGCATAACCCAGCAGAAAGTTGCAGATTATCTTGGCGTTTCAAGGTCGGCATATGCAAAATACGAAACGATGAGAATACCGAATATTGATGTCCTTATCAGACTCGCCGCCCTTTATAACACTTCTCTCGATGATTTCTTCCGCCCGTTTTTCGGCGAGGATACTCCGAAAACTTTTGTTGCAAATGCGCAGTCTGTTGAAAGTCAGACAGTCACTCAGAGCGAAATGAAGCTGCTTGAATTATATCGAGGAAGTGTGCGCAAAACCGAAATTCTCAAAGCCGCCGAAGATATTTTCAATGCGGATATTGAAATTATAAACGATGTTCAGGAATGAACGCAGATATATGCCCTCTGTCAAAAACAGAGGGCTTTGTTTTTTATTCAGCGTTTTCAGCGTCGATCTTGCCGATAACGGTTTTGATGTTTGTTCTTGCAGCCTGAATTCTTGCAAGGCTTTCAGCAACTGTTTCGTCAGCAGTTTTCATGATGTCTTCAACAAAATCGCCTGCTGCCATTCTGATTTCTGCAGACCATTTGTTAGCCTTGTTGATTGCTTCGTCTGAACGTGTTCTTGCATCTTCGATTGTTCTTTCAGCCTGCTCTGCAGCGGCATTAACGATGTTTTCTGCCTGAGCCTTTGCGCCTGCAATTGTTGATGCAGCTTCTTCCTGAGCGGAAAGAGCGATTGATTCGGCTGTTGCCTTTGCCTGAACAACGATTTCGCTGTTGTCAACCATAGCTGCAGCTTCGAGCTGAGCGTTTGCTCTGATGATTTTTGCATCTTCGTTTGCTGTGTTGACAATCTGCTTTGCCTGAGCTTCAGCTTCTGCGACCTTATTCTTTGAATAGTCTTCTGTCTTAAGAACAAGAGCTCTTACCTTGTCTTCAGCAGCGGAAATAAGTGCTCTTGACTTTTCCTGAGCGCCTGTAACAGCTGCAACTGCTTCGTTCTTTGCTTTTACGAGAAGATTGTTTCTGTCAGCAATGATGAGCTTTGCCTGATTGATTTCGCCGGGGATGTTGAGTCTGATATCTTCAATAATTGTTCTGATTGCATTAGCGTCAACGCCTGTTTTGTTTGAGAGAGGCATTCTTGAACCTGCTTCTAAAATGTCTTCGATCTGATCGAGTAAAGCTTCAATGTTCATTTTGAAAACCTGTTCCTTTCTTTTATTCTTTTTATAATGTCATCGCATATTTCTGCGGGAACAAATTCGCTGATATTTCCGCCGAATTCGCAAACCTGCTTAACTACGCTGGATGAAAGATACATATTTTCCGCATTTGCGGTCAGGAATACTGTTTCAAGCTCGGGGTTGAGCTTCTTGTTGGTCAATGCCTGCTGGAATTCATATTCAAAGTCCGAAACAGCACGAAGACCTTTTACAACGGCACAAGCACCTTTTTTGTCGGCATATTCCGCAAGCAGACCGCCGTACATCTCGATTTCAATATTGTCGATGTCTGTAATACTGCGCTTGAGAAGCTGAACTCTTTCTTCAACGGTGAAATAGCCGTCGGGTTTGTGATAGTTGAACATAACAACAACAATCACTTTGTCAAAGAGCTTTGCCGCGCGGTGGATAATGTCTATGTGTCCGATTGTTACGGGGTCGAAACTGCCGGGACAAATTGCAATTTTCATAAAATCATACCTTTCGGTAAAGAGTTACGGCAACCTTGCTGTACTTATATTCTTTCTGTTTCACAAGACCGTCGATTTCATCTTCGAGCTCTTCTCCGAAGGGGTGTTCGCAGATTACGATGCCGCCTTCTGCAATGTTGTTGCCGATTTTTGAAAGAGCTTTCTGCAAAAGACCGTTGCCGTAAGGCGGGTCAAGAAATGCAACATCAAAAATTCTGTCGGTCATTGTGAGAAAAGCGATTGAATCGGTCTGTGCAACCGATGCGATAGAATCAAGCTTTGTTTTTGCAAGATTTTCTTTGACAATCTTAACTGCGTTTTTATCGGCATCAACAAAAACGGCACTTTCTGCGCCTCTGCTGAGCGCTTCAATTCCGAGCTGACCCGAGCCTGCAAAAAGATCGAGAATGCGTCTGGCTTCAATTTCAAACTGAATTGCGCTGAAAATCGCTTCCTTGACCTTGTCTGTTGTGGGTCTTACATCGTTTCCTTCAAGTGTTCTGAGGACCATGCCTCTTGCTGAACCGGTAATAACTCTCATTTGATTCCTCCGAAGATTATATCACTTTATTATCTCATTAATTATAATGTAATGTCAAGATAAAATGTTAACAAATGGAAAAAAAGTTGTAAAATTAAACATCATCATCAATATTTTTGCCGTGAAATGCTTCAAAAACCGCCGTCGCCGCATTTTTGTTCATTCCTTTAACTGCAGAAAGTTCATCGATGCTTGCTTCGGAAACTGCTTTCACCGTTTTAAAATGCTTAAGAAGAGCCTTGCATCTGCTCTCGCCGATTCCTTCAATTGAAGTGAGCGTTGAAGAAAGAGATGCTTTCTTTCTGCGGCTTCGGTGATATTCGATTGCATAGCGGTGAACTTCTTCCTGAATGGTGGAAACAAGTGTGAAAGCGGCTCTTTTTGAAGTGAGCGAAAGTTCATCGCCCGAGCAGGCGATTGCCCTTGTTTTGTGGTGGGAATCCTTGACCATTCCGAAAAGGGGGATATCAAGATTATATTTTTCAAGCACGGGTCTGACTGCATTAACCTGACCGCTTCCGCCGTCAAGGAGAATAAGGTCGGGCAGTCTGCCGAAACCTTCGCCCGTGTCTTTTTCTTCAAAATAACGGAGTATTCTTCTTTCAATAACCTCTGCCATTGAAGCGTAGTCATCCTGACCCGAAAAGCCTTTTATCGCAAAACGACGGTAGGATTTTTTGTAGGGTAATCCGCCCTTGAAAACAACCATTCCCGCAACATTTTCGCTTCCTGCGGTGTGGGATATGTCGTATGATTCAATGAATTCGGGCGTGGATTTAAGTCCGAGAAGAGTTGCAAGCTCATCAAGTGCCGCAGTTGATTTACCTGTTTTGCCGAGATATATTCCGAGCTTCTGCGCCGCATTTGAACGGCACATTTCCATGAGTGAATGCTGTTCTCCTCTTTGAGGCAGAGCAATGTTTACCTTGCGTTTTGCAAGTGATGAGAGCCACTCGGAAAGCACCTCGCTGTCGGCAACTTCGCCGTCAACCGCAATTCTTCGCGGAACAAAATCACGCATGGAATAATAGCTTCTGATAAGTTCGTGCCTTGCTTCGGGGAGATTTTCGGGAGTGTCAAAAATGAAATGCTCAGTGTCATAAAGCCGTGAATCCCTGAAACGGATAACCGAAAGACAGGCCTTGTTTTCAGAGCAGACAACGGCAAAAACATCCTGCTCTTCAACTGAAGCAGCAACAACCTTCTGCTTCTCGTTAATCTTTTTTATGGCATTGATTTTATCTCTGATTTTGGCGGCTTTTTCAAATTCAAGATTTTCGGATGCATCGAGCATTTTCTGAGTGAGCGCATCAATCGTTTTGCCCGAGCCGTTGATGATAAAATCTATTGCCTGCTCAATCGCTTCGGAATGAGCTTTTTCTGTTATTTTGCCGGCACACGGAGCGGAGCATTGACCGATATGGAAATTCAGACACGGACGGCTTTTGTTGTAGTCCCTCGGAAAGACCTTTGAACATTGCGGAAGAAGGAATATTTTTTTTGCTTCGTCAATTGCATTTGAAATTCCGAAAGAGTTTGTGTAAGGTCCGATATATTCCGCACCGTCGTCAAGTCTTTGCTTGACTGCAAAGATGTTTTTCCATCCGTTTGATGTGATTTTGATATAATGATATCCCTTGTCATCTTTCAAAAGGATATTGTATTTGGGAGAATGCTGTTTGATAAGTGAGCATTCAAGCACAAGCGCTTCAAACTCGCTGTCGCACATAATATAGTCAAAATCTTCAACATTTTCAACCATTCTGCGAACCTTGACAGTGTGGTTATTCTGCGAACCGAAATAGGTGCTGACCCGGTTTTTGAGAGCCTTTGCCTTGCCCACATATATGATTTCGCCCTTTTTGTTTTTCATGAGATAAACCCCGGGTGTAAGGGGCAGACTCATTGATTTTTTGCGAAGATAAGGCAGTCTTTCATTCATCGGGATCACCTCCATGACTTTACTGTGAGAAGCAGTGATTTCTGTTTATATTATACATTATATAAAGTGTTTTGTGCAAGTGCAACAAGTAAGAATTTTCCGAAGCCGCATTTTTGTATGTCCAAAGCCTTGACATCTTGTGATAATTCTGTTAAAATACTAAACTGCTGTAGAGAATACAGCAGGATTAAAACAAATTTTATTCCTTGCCACGGATGCACCGTGGCCAAAGACCAGAAGGAGGTGCTTTAAGAATGTCAGCAAACATCAGCTATGAGACAATGATGGTTTTTTCAGTTGCCAACGGTGAAGAAGCTGTTCAGCCTCTCATGGAGAAATTCAAGGCTATGATTGAAGCTAACGGCACTCTTGAGAGCGTTGATGAATGGGGCAAGCGTAAGCTCGCATACCTTATCAACGACGAAGCAGAGGGCTACTATGTTCTCTTCAATTATCAGGCAACACCTGAATTTCCCGCAGAGCTCGACCGTGTTGTTAAAATCACAGACGGCGTGCTTCGTTCACTCATTGTCAAGAAGAACTAAGGAGGTCGCAAAATGTTAAATAATGCCGTAATTATGGGCAGACTTGTTGCAGACCCCGAGCTTCGCACTACAGGAAGCGGTATTTCCGTTTTATCCTTCACAGTTGCCGTTGACAGAGGCTTTGTCCGTCAGGGTGAAGACCGTCAGGCAGACTTCATTGACGTTATTGCATGGAGACAGACTGCTGAATTCATCAGCAAATATTTCCGCAAGGGTTCAATGATTGCCATTCAGGGTCACATTCAGACAAGAATGTACGAAGACAAGAACGGTAACAAGAGAAAGGCTGTTGAAGTTGTTGCAGATAACGTAAGTTTCTGCGGCTCAAAGAATGAAACAGGCAGCGGTTCTTCCTATTCAAGAGAAGACAGCTATGCATCAGCACAGCCCGCTCCCTCATATTCAACTGCCGATGAAGGCGATTTCAAGGAAACCCCCGAAGACGACCTTCCGTTTTAATTAGGTCGCAAAACTGAAACTGAAAAGGAGGTTTAATCCGAAATGGCATACGATAAGAATGACAGAAGACCCAACAAGAAGGGTCGCAGAAAGGTTTGTGCTTTCTGTGTTGAGAAATGTGAATGCATCGATTACAAGGATGTTAACAAACTCAATAAGTTCACTTCAGACAGAGCAAAGATTCTTCCCCGCCGTGTAACAGGCACATGCGCAAAGCATCAGCGTGAACTCACCACTGCTATCAAGCGCGCACGTCAGATTGCTCTTCTTGCATATACAAGTGACTGATAAAAAAATTGCGGCTGTACTTTTGTACAGCGGTTTATTTTTTTATCCGAAGATTTTATTATAAATTCTTTCGGCGTTGTTGCAGTCAATATAATCAAAATTGAAATCTCTGAAATTGCGGAGTTTTTCTTCGCTCTTTCGGGGATTTTTTATTGCTTCAATAACTTCATCAAATGTTCTTGCAACATCGCCCGGCACATAATTTTCATAGTCAAAATAGAACGAACGCTCTTTTTCGTATTCTTCAAGGTCGAATGCAAAGAAAATGCAAGGCTTTGAAAGAAGCGCAAAATCCATGCAAGCGGAAGAATAGTCTGTTATCAGCATATCGCAGATAAGAGTCAGTTCGCCGATGTCGTGACCTTTTGTAACATCAACCGCCCCGTCAACGGGCTCTGATGAGTTAATCTGCGGATGAAGTTTTATCAGCAGGCTGTATTCATCGCCAAGATGTTTTTTGAACTCACTCATGTTGATATTGCTGAGCAGTTTTTTGTCTGCATCGCCGTTTTCACGGAATGTGGGTGCATAGAGAATGAGCTTTTTGCCCTTGCATTCGGGGTGTGCATCGTCAAAAGCATTTCTTAATTCATCGATGTTTCTTTCTGACAGAAGAAGATCGATTCTCGGCGCACCGAGCGGAAGAATCTTCGATTCATCAATGCCGAATGCTTCGGAATAAACGGGCGCAACATTCTTTGACGAACAAACAACATATGTGAGTTTTTCCGAACATTTTCTTTCACGGTCTGCAACATCGTTTGTGAGCGGTGCGGAAAGACCGAATTTTTTGAATGCGCCTTCAGCGTGCCAGAGCTGGGTCACAACGGCATCCTTGCTGAAGTTCAGATTTGCCATAGGCATGAAATTGTCATTGAGAAAAACATATTTTGCCGTGGCAAGTGCTTTTGCCTTTAAAGTGAAAAATCCCGCCGCTTTTAGGCAGGATATAACAAGGGATTTCACATTTGAAAAGTCAAGGTGCAAATCCCTTGTTGAAATATTCACGATGTCGTAACCGCCGATTTTTTCAACATATGAGCGCATAACCCCGAGCGAATCCTTTTCGCCGCCGTTATGGGGCGCAACAAAAGCAATTCTGTTTTTTTTGACGGGGAAAATACGGCATAAATTAAAGAACACGGCGTAAAGAGAATAAAAAATCTTTTTCAAAATTAACACCAACGGTTATTTTTTGATTTTTAAAAACAGCATTGCACCGATTTTAATAATCCAATCGGGGAAAATCCTGAATTTGGGCGATTTTTTAAGGAGTGTTACAACCTTAAAAAATCTTGTGTCGAGCGGTTTTTTGCCGTCAATGAACAAAACGGTTTTTCCTTTTGCAATTCTTTTTGCCTTTGACCTGAAGCCTTTTTCGGGCAGAATCTTTATATTTTCCTTTTCGGGCAACAAGTCATTCTTCGTTGTGATGAATTCAAAAACAGGCATCGACTGTGCATAAACGGATTCTATAAATTCAGACGTGCAGTTTTCAGCAACAACGCTGACAAGGGGCTTTTCGGAAATTTCGGATTTTGTGTAAATCCCGTTACCGATATCTTTTTGCACGGTTGCACATTTCTTTGCCGTTTCTTCGTTCATGCGGCTTTTGATTTCGCCGCATTTTTCAACAATAAGGTCAACTGTTTCGGAATCCGCACGCCAAAGGATGCGGTAAAATTCATTTATGAGTGCGGAATAGGTTTTATAGAGAATTTCCTGAAGATAGTCTTCGGGATATCCTGCATCTTCCGCAGCTTTATATACGATATCCATTGAGCCGAGAAAATGATTCACAAGTTCTGTGCTGATGCTCTGACTGACGGAAAAACCTTCTTTCGGAGTGTGACGGCGATATAAGAAGCAACCGCAGTCAACACCGATGATTTTCGGGTTTTCTTTATAAATAAGCTGCATTGTGAATGCGCCGTCTTCGCTGTATCGAAGGGGAGGAAATTTCACGCCGCTCCTTTTTATCATTTCTGTGCGGAAGATTTTGTTGCCAAGCAGAAAGTTCCATAAAAGACGCTTGTCCGAGCAGTCAATGAGCTTTTCTTTTCTGAGTGATTCCGCAACGGGATTTACAATGTCACCGCCGTAACCGAAACTCTGAATCTTGCAAATTGCAATATCCGCATCATTTTCTTCAAGCGCATTATAAATATTCAGAAGTGATTTGGGAGTGAATATATCGTCGCTGTCAAGAAAAACGGTGTATTTGCCCATGGCATAATCGATACCGTTGTTTCTTGCGGCGGAAACTCCTGCATTCTCCTGATGAACATAAAGAATATTCTTGAGTTTCTTCGTATATTCCGCAACGATTTCTGCCGTTTTGTCGGTTGAGCCGTCGTCAACAACAATAATCTGCATATCGTTGAGCATCTGCAGGTCGAGACAGTCAAGGGTTTCGGCAAGAAACATCTCGCTGTTATATGCAGGGATGATAACTGATAATTTCATATTACTTTTCCCACTTGATAACGGTTTTACCGAAATGACGGCTGATATCCTGAGCAAATGCCGAATGGATATCGGAAATTGTTCTCACTTCAACAACACCGCCGATAAGATTTTCGAGATAAGCGGAGATTTTGGGGTTTTCAGCAAGAAGATCCATTGTACGCTGAAAGTCTTCAACGCCGCTTCGGCTTGAACCGAAGAGACTTAGCCCTTTTTCAAGCACCATTCTTGTGTTGATATCAACAAATCTTTCGCTTACACCCATAAGACCGATTGAGCCTTCGGGATTTATAAGGTCGATTATCTGCGCAATTGCAAATCTCGAACCTTCGCCGCCGACACATTCGAATGCATGGTCAATCTTAAGTCCGTCGGGAACATGGTCAACATGGTATGCGCCGTCTGCGAACGAAAAATATGCAAGTTTGTCATAAACCGTGCCGAAAACATAAATTTTCATTTCGGGATAAAGCGCTCTGAGAACGAGAGCGGTTATGAATCCTACATTTCCGTCACCCCAGATGCCGACTGAATCCTTGCGGCTGTGGGAGAATTTTTCAAAACGGGAAATCGCATGAACCGAAACGCTGATAAGTTCTGCAAACGATGCAATGCGAAGGTCTGCGCCTTCGGGAACTCTTACGAGTCTGTCGGGAGCGATATCAATATAATCTCTCAGGAATCCGTCATAGCCGCTTGAACAGAAACGGCTTGAAGGTCTGTAGTTTTCTGCGATAACATCGTCATCTTCCGTGGGAGTGTTGGGAACGGGAACAACGATTTCACCGGGCTTGAAGTTGCCTGTGGGGTCAAAAACAACCTTGGCAACACATTCGTGGATAAGAGCCATGGGAAGCTTCGCCTTGAGGGCTTCACGGCTTCTTTTGCCGAGATAATAACGCTGGTCTGCCTTGCATACCGAGAGATAAAGGGGACGAAGAAGAACGCTGTTTTTTATATCGGGCTGTGTGCAGGCGATGTCAATCATGCCCGGTGCAATCAGCCTGTAAACTGAATTAATCATCTGAATCCTTGCCTTTCAAAAAACAAATCAATCGGTTGTTCCAAGAAGTGTGTGTGCAACCTTAAGGTCGTACGGATAGGTGATTTTGATGTTGAATACTTCGCCTTCAACCATGAAAACATCCTTGTTTTTGATTGAGAAAATCTTGCAGGCGTCGGTGAGAATAGCTTTCTCGTCTTCTGTAAGACTTGAAAGGACTCTTGCAAGTTCCTTAAGACGGAATGACTGGGGAGTCTGACCCTGATACATTCTTGTTCTGTCGGGAATTGAAGAAATCATCTTGCCGTCAGCGCTTTCAACAATTGTGTCTGTAGCGGGAATGACGGTGTCGCAAGCGCCGTATTCAAGAGCAGCTGCAACGTTTTCTTCGATTATTCTGTGGGTAAGGAAAGGTCTTACCGCATCATGGGTAACGATAACCGTGTTTTCATCGGTTTCGTAATTGTTTTCTATATATTCAATCGCATTTTCAAGAGTACCGTTTCTTGAAGAACCGCCAGCAATAACGGTAACCTTTTTGCCTGCGGGCAGATGCTTGCTGATAAGGTCCTGAGTGTGAGCAATCCATGCCTTGGGGCAAAGAACGAGAATTTCGTCAATTTTATCGTTGATGAAGAATTTTTCTATGGTGTGAACAATAACGGGTTTTGAACCGAGTTCAAGATACTGCTTGGGAGTTTCGGAATTACCCATACGGCTTCCGATACCGCCCGCAAAAACTGCTGCAAATACCATATTTATCATCCTTTCTTACTTGCCGCCCTTGACCATTTTGTCATAGAGTGCGCAGATTTCTTTGGCATCGCCCTGCGCAATCAGTTTGCCGTGGTCAAGAATAATGGCTTTGTTGCAGATGTTGAGCACCTGCTGTGTGCTGTGGGAAACAAACAAAACTGTTGTTCCCTTGTCAAACATTGAGCGGATTTTAGCTTCGCTCTTCTGCCTGAATTTTGCATCGCCTACGGATAAGACTTCGTCAAGAATAAGAATTTCGGGTTCAACCGCAGTTGCGATTGCAAATCCGAGCCTTGCTCTCATTCCCGATGAATAGTTTTTGACGGGAACTTCAATAAAATCGCCGAGTTCCGAAAAAGCAACGATTTCGTCATATTTTTCTTCGATGAACTTTCTGGAATAACCCATTGTAGCGCCGTAAAGGTAGATGTTTTCTTTCCCCGAATAGTTCATGTCAAAGCCTGCGCCAAGCTCGAGCATGGGTGCAATAACACCGCTGACTCTGACGCTTCCTTTGGTGGGCTTGAGTACGCCTGCGATAACCTTGAGCAGGGTGGATTTACCTGCGCCGTTAAATCCGAGCACTCCGACTCTTTCGCCCTTCTGAACGGTGAAACTGATATCCTGAAGAGCCCAGAATTCGGTGAAATGAAGCTTCTTTGTGACGAGCTTTATAAAATATTCTTTTATGTTGTCAACCTTTTCTTTGTTAAGGTTGAACATCATACTCATGTTTTCAACAACAATTGCGGGTTTGCTCATAAGCATTTCCTTTCATCAGATATGAAGAATGAATTTATCCTGCTTTTTATAGAAAGCGACAAGTCCGATAACAACGGTAACGATTCCGAAACCGAGAGAATAGAGAAGATGGTTGATGTTGAACATCTCGCCGTAAAGCACACAGCTGCGGAACATCTGGGTTATCGAATAAAGCGGATTTGCCATGAGCGCCATTTTCAGAACGGTGCTCTGAATGTTAAGCTGCTCAACCTGATAGAAAATCGGGGTGAGATAGAAGAGGAGGGTGCAGAATACTTCATAGAGATATTCAACATCCTTGAAGAAAACCGTAAGAGTTGAGAGAATGAGACCGACTCCGATGCTGATAAGCAGAAGAATGAGAATTGGAATCGGCGAGAGGAAAATATAGGGTGTGATGTGGGGCGGCTCGTTCGAGAAGAAATAGAAATAAAGCATGAAGAAAACGAGAACGGTCAGCGAAATGAGAAAAGTTACAAAGTTCGCAATTATATTTGAAAGGGGATAGATATATTTGGGAACATAAACTTTCTTTATGACCGATGCGCTGTTTGGAATCGAACGCATTGCCCTTTTGGTTGATTGAGTGAAAAATTCAAATATAAGTCGTCCGCAGAGAAGATAAATCGGATAATTCACAACTCCTGCGCGCTTTCCGCCGAAAACGCCGCCGAAAACAACAACAAGGATGATTGTTGTGAGAAGAGGCTGCAAAAATGTCCAGAAAATTCCGAGCACGGAGTTTCTGTATTGCAGCTTTATGTTTTTGCGGACGATTTCATAAAGCAGATATCTGTATTTATAGAAATTTTTTAAGTATTTCATATCATACTCCCGTTTCTGCCGTTATTTTAAACCCCATTTTGCAAAGAAATTGATCATGGAGTTAATCTGAACAAGCTTGAGCTTGAAGTTCTTTTTTGATTCGCGTCCCCATTCGTGGAAAACAGTTGCTTCGGGGTAATAAACCGTTCTTGAGCGTTTGTTCACTTCACGGGTAAGGTCGCTGTCTTCAAAATACATGAAATAGCGGTCATCAAATCCGCCGATTTCTTTGAAGAGCTTTGTTCTTATGAACATGAAGCAACCTGTTGCGTTTTCGATATCAAGCGGCTTTGAAAGGTCGCAATCGAGCATCGCATATTCGCGGAGAAGTGCGCTCGGCTCACCGTTTCCTCTGAGTCGGCTTGCAACAAGATATTTGAGACAAGGTGTTCTTTTGCCGAGAATCTGGAGTCTTCCGTCAGGAAAGCGGATTTCGGGAGATGCCATGCCGATATCTTTGTTGTTTTCAAGAAAATCAACAAGTTTTGAAAGAACATCATCTCTGACAATGATGTCGGGATTGATTATCACATGATAATCGGAATCGAGCTTGTCCATTACAAGGTTGTGACCTTTTCCGAATCCGATGTTTCCGCCGCTTCGGATAAGAGTAACCTGAGGATAGTTCTTTTCTATATGTTCGATTGTTCCGTCTGTTGAACCGTTATCAACAACATAAAGTCTGAACGGAATCTCGGTGCATTTCAGAATCGAGCCTACGGCATTGTCAATGGTTGACATATTATTGTAGGTCACAATGCAACCGGTTACGGTCTTACTCATAGTAATATTATTCCTTTCCAAGGCACATTTTGGAAAATACAATCAATAATTCTGCAGACTTCCGTTAAATGCGACGGAACGCAAGTTATTTGCTTGGCGTTTTTTCTCTCTCGACGTATATCGTATACGCCTTCGTTCAAAGAAAACGCCATCCGCCATCATTTTCCGTCAGTCGTCAGGCTTTAATTAATGACAAAAGAATATTTACACGCCACAAGATTTTTTCTGCGAGAGAAGTTTTTCCGCCCGTTACGGTTGCGGAGTGTCTGCGCCACTTTATCAGCGGTTTTGAAAGCAGAACAACTTTTCTCTTTTTCTTCATGGCAACAAGAGCAATCCACCAGTCGTGCATGGGAAGTGCCTTGGGGAAAGGCAGGGATTCCTGCAAAACCTGATTCGTGAATGCCATGCAGCAACCGACAAAGGAGTTTCTGACAGCGTTGCCGATGAACGAAGCGTTTGAACCGTGAACACCGAAAAATGACGGCTCAGTTATATTGAGATTGGCATCGGTGACGGAAGCGTCATGGAGAACAAGGTCTGCGCCGTTTGAAATTTCTTTCATAATGCATTCAACTTTGTCAGGCATCCACACATCATCCTGGTCTGCAAGGAAGATAATGTCTCCCGTGCAGGCTTTGAGAGCGTTTTCAAAATTTCTGACAACGCCCTTGCCTTCGCCTTCAATATAACGGATTCTTTTGTCTTTTGACTGATAACCAAGGATGATATCACGGGTCTTGCCCTCGGGATAATCATCCGAAATTATCAACTCATCATGTTCACCGAGCTGAGAGAGGATGGAGTCTATCTGCTCGGATATATATTGCTCGCCTTTGTATGCGGCAAGCGCAACGGATATTTTCATATCAGTCGATTGACTTCATTGTGGGGAAGAGAAGCACATCTCTGATAGCCTGAGAGTCTGTGAGAAGCATGCACATTCTGTCGATACCGAAGCCGATACCGCCTGTGGGGGGCATACCGTATTCAAGAGCCATCATGAAGTCTTCGTCTGTTGTGTTAGCTTCTTCATCACCCTGAGCAAG
>JAZRJH010000118.1:0-6115 GCA_045645685.1 Acutalibacteraceae bacterium | reverse complement strand
AAATCTGTTGCCTCTGTTGATACCGAGAACCTTTGTGATGGGTCCGAGCTGATGGGTGGGATAAAGTTCACCGTTACGAAGCTGGAAGTTGAAGAGTCTGCCGTGTCTGTTTTCTCTGCCAAGGCTGATTTCGTCACGGAGGTCATGCTGATATCCGCCTGCCATATGTATGATTTCACCAAACACGCCCTGCTTGACCATATTGAAAATAGCCATTTCATTTCTGTCATAGCAGCAGTTTTCAAGAAGCATACAGAACTTGCCTGTTTCATGACTTTTTTGGCCAGGCGGTTAGTATTGTGGAAAAGTTGCGGCGCCGCCTACTTCCATTGCAACATGAATGCCTGCTTTCATTGCATCAACAGCAATTCTTGAATGGGTAATCCATGTTGTGGCAATATAAACGCCGTCAAGATTTTCTTTTTCAAACATTTCTTTGTAGTCAAGATAGAAATTTGCGTCCGTACCGACTTCTTCCTTGACTATTTCAGCGCCTCTTTTGGCTCTGTCTTCATATTTATCACAAACTGCAGGAACTCTTACTCCTTCGCATTTGAGAAGCTCACGAAGCATACCCGAGCCTCTGCCGCTTGTGCCGATAATACCGATATTAACAAAATCCTTCATAGCAATACCTCTGCAAAAATAAAAGTAACCGTCAGACATTCTCCGACAGTTACCATTATAAAACAACTTTCTGAAAAAGGCAATATCAATTATTATTATTTAAAATATCTTTTAAAGAGTTTTTGCCATTTTGCAAGATAAACCGAAAGCATTCCCGTCAATGCAATATCATACATAATAAACGCCACCGTTCCCATGCCGAGAAGAATGGGGTAAGCCATCATTCCGAACTCTTCGGTTTCATCAATAGTAACACCCATGAGCTTTATCATCAGATAATAGGAGCCTGCCATTGAAACAACAAAGGTGAGCACTTTCAGTATCCAGCCCAAGGCAGTCGGAAGTTTTGCTTCAATCATTGCTTTAAGTATGGGATAATATCCGAAAAATGCCAGATACATCACCGCAACTTCTTTTTCGGGAACAAGCAGCATTCCGAGAATCGCAACTGTTGAATAGACTCCGAATGCCCACTTTTTATCAATTTCGATAACCACAAAAACTATAAACAGACCTGCAACCGCAGGAAGCGCATATGTTAAAAACGGAATAATTGCAACCGAAATCATCAGAACAAGCGACACCGCCGCAACAATTCCGCCTATGGCGCATTTTGAACTTTGTTTCATATTCTACCCCAATCAGCAACAAGGAATAAGGTCGCCGCCGAAGCATTCGCAGCAGCAGTCGGCACAGATAAGACCCGTGCACATATCACATCCAGAGCAACCGCTTTTTTCTTTTTCTCTGCGCTCGGTTTTATATCCGCCCGTGCGCGCATTATTGACCTTGTTATAAGCCATTTTGTAAGTGTTATTTGAAGGGTCAAGATTGCTTGCAGTTGCAAAATTCTTTGCTGCTTCTTCAAGCCAGCCGCGTTTTTGCTGAATTGTTCCCTTGAGATAATACCACTGAGCATCTCTGCCGTATTCGGGCATACCGTCAAGAAGAATCTGGGCATCATCAAGTCTGCCTGAATTGATTTTTGCTCTTATATCCGAATAATCGGCATTGCCCGTGTTATATGAATTTGCGGATGCACCGCCCATAACAATCGAGTCATAAGCAGCATTAAGCTCATCAACCATCCGCAGATTGTTGGCATCCTGATATTTTCTGAGCAATTCACGGTAAGCAGCATTCACCTGCTCCATCCCTGCACCTTGGGGAATACCGAGCACTTCATAAGGATTTCTCATAAAATCTCACTCCACAGTATAAACAGATTTCTCTTCAGATTCGGGTCTGTATTTTTTCAGCACTTTTTCCATGCTGAAATCAAGACCGTCAAGAACTATATTTTCAAGTATATCTTCAAAGCGTTTTTTCTCAACGGAATCAAGGGTTTCGAGTGCATTGCTCTGGGTCAGATTGAGCATTGCTGTGACCCTGTTTGCAAAATCTTCCTTTCCCTGCGGATATTCCGCTCTGAAGGGATTGAAGTTTCCGTTTTTCAAATCATCTTCAATGTCATCGGCAGCATCGAGAATATAGACATATCTGCCAACCATATAACCGAGAGTATAAAGCAAATTTTTATTTTCATCTTCAAATCCGAGCGAAAATATTTTTCCGAGAGCGTCGGCGCTCGGATGCGCCGCTTCATCAATGCAGACACCTTGTTTTTTCTCGGTTTCGGATTGCTTTGCCATTGATTCACCGATAATTTTATCAATATCAGGAGCAAGGCGTTTCGCCTTTTTGTACATAAGAAAAACTATCGGATAAAGAAGAAATGCGATGAGCTTTGATTTGATTCCGCCGTCACGGATATTATCAAGAATTTTGTAATAAACCGTTATTATTATCGCATGAGAACAAAAATCAAGGGTTTCCCGACTCTGACAAATCATGCATTTTTTTGCAGGATTATACGGGCAGCTTTTTTTGACAAAGGAGCATCCGCCGTTTGCCACAGCAAGGCGAAGCACCGCCGCAAAAGCAAAATCATAGCTCAGAAAAAGCTGGGCTATCGGAGAATAATTCCTGCCGAGCGCTCTGCACAGCGAACAATATATGCCTTTATAAAGCTCATAATCCTTCATCTTCATTTCAGGCTTGAAGGCTTTGACATATCCGAGCAAACTCAACCCTCCGATAAAATATTTTATACTGTTATCTTATATTATTTTTCATTGAAATCGGTTAACACATTGTAAATTTTTTCATCACAATGTTATTTCGAACTCATTTTCGCCTTCGGAAAGGTCAGATAATTTGTCGGAACAAACAAATATCGCTTTTGTCCCGACGGGAATTGAGATTGAGAATCTGACTTTTCCCGAATTATTTTCATATTTAACCGAAACAACGCCAGAAGGTGTTTTCATGCTTCCGCTCATTCTTGTGAAACGGTCAACAGACTTCGGTGCGATAACAAGCGATTCGTATCCGACGGAATCCTCCGCTTGCTTTATTCCGAGAAGATATTCAAAAATATATGCAACGGTTGAGCCGAACATCGGATGGCTGTGAGAACGGCTTCGGTTACTGTCCCAATATTCATGGAACGATGTTGCACCGTTTCTGCGCCAATGTTCATAACCCTGCTCACCGTTATTCGTCATAAGGTCAACGGCAAGATTGCTTTCGCCCTTTTCAAAGAGCACTCGGGTAACAATATCCGTCGCAAAAATTCCCGTGTCATAAAATCCGAGCTTTTTATAATATCGAACAAGATTTTGGCAGGTTTTTTCGTTGCCGAGACCGATATCCACGGCAAAAGAATTTGCACCCTGAGCATTCATGATAAAGTTATCGTCAAAAGCGTTGAAATACGCCGCAGTTATTGCACCTTTGCGGTATTTTATCTTTTCTTCATAATCGGGAATATCTTCATCCCTGCCGATTGTTTTTGCGATTTCACACATCCGATTCAAGGATTTGACCATGAAATAAGTATTCACCATCGGTGCTGGGAGAAGCATCTGCTGATTATGGGCGGTTATATCTCTGTCGGGATAAAGAATATTCGGGCCGCACCAATCCCCGAGACACCACTCGCCTTTTTTGTCGCTTGTCACAAGGCCGTATTCCGAATGCGCTTCAAGATAATCGATATATCGGCGCATATTGTGATAGTATTTCTCAAGAATATTTTTATCGCCGTAATGTTTATAAAGCTGATAAGGTACTTCCACAACGGCACATCCCCATCCGCCCGGACCGCCGCCGCTTCGGATATAGGGTGCGGTATACTGAATGTGACCGCTGAGAACATCCTGGCTGTCTGCGATATCCTGCATCCATTTTTCATAGAAAGTTCTTGCATCAAGAACCGATAAAACCGCATGGCAGGTTACCTGACCGTCGCCCGTATATCCTCTTCTTTCGAGATGGGGACAATCGGAAGGATGGCCTGTGTGCATATTGCAGAGCATTGTGTGGATAAAAGTTTTATAAACCCAGTTGAGAGTTTCGTTATCGCAATCAAAGGTTGAAGAAACAGGCACATCGGCATGAACAACCTTAACACATTCGGGCACGGCATTTCCGCTGACTCTGAAATATCTGAATCCGAACCATGTGAATTCAGGCTGAACGGTCATTTCATTTCCGTTTGAAACAAATGTGAATTGCTGAGAGTGAACATGGGTCGGGTCAAGACTTCCGTCACTCAAAGCTTCTTCGGAAAAATCAACTGTGATTTTTTCGCCTTTTTTCGCTTTTATTTTAAGAACGGGATAGCCTGTTGTGTTTTCACCGCAATCATAGACAATTCCCGAGTCGGATTCGCTGATTTTTGCAACGGGAAGTTCCTTTATAAGCTTATCCCGCGGACAATCGGTTGAGCAATATTCGGTTTCGGGATTTTCGGCAGAAACCGCATTTTCCCACGATGAGTCATCAAAATCGGGGGTAAAGTAATTTTCATAATCCGTGCAATCCCAATGCTCATATCTGACAAAATTATAATCCTTGACCCAACTTTCTGCGACACGGCAGTTTTCGTCGGAAACAAAACGTGATATGCCGTTTTCATATTCTGCGGTTATGCAATAAATTGCTTTCGGAAGTCCGAAAACACGGTTGTCAAATGTATACCAACCGCCTCCGTAATGAATTGCAATGCTGTTTTTACCGTTTCTGACAAACGGTGTGATATCAAAAGCCGGCACATAAATTCTGTGGGCGGAAATGATTTCGTCAACGGGGTCGCAGGTCGGCTCAAAATCGGACGAAAGGGGCAGAAAGGTATCGGGATTGATACATTCTCCGTTGATATAGCACTTAAAAAATCCGAGACCGAGAACATTAAGGGTCACTTTTTTTGCTGAATCAACATCAAAATATCCCCTGATGATTGAAAAAGTTCTTTCTGTGCGGTTTTCTGTGGCTATCCATTTTGCGTTGCAAAAGAAATGTTCGCGGGTCATATCAATTCTCCTTTACCAGATAAAAGGTATAAGTCTGTATCTGACTTTCTGCTTGTATTCGGTGTATCCTTCAAGCTCTTTTTCAAGAAATTCTTCTTCGTTACGGATTCTTTTGGCGATTATTAAAGGGTATGCAAGAAAAATAAGAAACGAGAATACCGAGCCGAGCACAAGCGGTATGGATAAAAACAAGAGCAGAGTCACGCTGTACATGGGATGTCTGACAATGCCGTATAATCCCGTATCAATAACCTTCTGATTTTCCTGAACTTCGATGGTGCGGCTCAGATAAGTGTTTTCTCTCATAACTTCGGCATAAAGAATATATGCCGCAACAAAAACAACGGCAAAAACTACAGAAACAGCCTTCGGAAGCATATACCAACCGAATCCGAAGCCGAGACCCGCAACAACAAATCCCGCAACAAACATCAGACCGCTGAGTTTCACAACCAGATCCTGCTCCTTGCTCTTTTCCTTGGCATCAAGCCTTTTTTTGAGCAGATCAGGATTCTTTATCATAAGAACAATTCCTGCAAGAAGCATGGGAACAAACATAATCCCCATAAAAAGCCAACCGTTAAAAAACGAAATTGTTCCTGCAGGCAAAAATATCATAAGCCCCACAAGAATAACCCCTGCAAGGAATTTAATCAATGCCTGAACAATGAGTTTTACTGTCATTTCAATGCACCCTTAATTGTAAATTTATCAAATAAAATGATAGCATAAACAAATATAAAAAGCAATGTGATTCGGGTAACAAATATAATGATGTATCGCTGTTGCGAAATGATGTTATGCTTCGCATAATGATGTTGCTCATATCATTCGCAAAGATGTGATGTTTGTCTTCATTCATCAGCGAAGCGGCATCATTCACAAAGTGAACATCATTAACGCCGTGACATCATTTGCCGCAAGGCAAACATCATTGAAAAAGGCACTTGCTTACGCAAGTGCCTTTTTCCTGGCTGGGACGGCTGGATTTGAACCAGCGAATGACAGAGTCAAAGTCTGTTGTCTTACCGCTTGACGACGCCCCAATATTCTGTTTTATATTAAAATACGCAAAGCACATGGCTTTGCGTAACTTCAATCTAAATGGGGTG
>JAZRJH010000117.1:0-11773 GCA_045645685.1 Acutalibacteraceae bacterium | reverse complement strand
TATTGTGATTTACGCAATAGATTCACACCAATAATAACGTTCTAAATAATCATCATTGCTCTATGAGATAATAAAAAAGAATCAATTCACATAAAATGTCAATCGCTTTTCTTATTTAAACAAATTATTTTCTGTAAGCTGAAGAAGAAAATCTTTCAAATCTGATTCCGCTTCTTCTTTTGCAACATCATAGTTTTTAAGCATTGCATCAAGCAATTCGTCAAAAGTTTTTTCGCTTCGGAGCTCTTCCCAAAGAAATTTGCTGACGGGATTGAGAATAATTATATTTGTTCCGCATGATGAATCAATCGGCACAGCAATATATTCGCCCGCGATTTCTCTTACAACATAACCTTGCTTTACGCTGAATTTTCTTTTTTCCATATTTTCTCTCCAAAAATTACATATAAAATTCTTTATACCATTCTGCAAATTTGCGAAGACCGTCACGAAGTGATGTTGACGGCTTAAATCCGAAATCTCTTTCAAGTGCAGATGTGTCGGCATAGGTTACGGGCACATCCCCTGCCTGCATGGGCACAAGCTGTTTGTGAGCTTCAAAATCATAATCGGCAGGCAGAACTTCTGCTCTGATAAGCTCCTGCTGAAGAATATCAACAAAATCAAGCAGGTTTTCGGGACTGTTATTGCCTATGTTATAAACTCTGTAAGGCGGAATGGGAAGACCGTCTTCTCCGTTTTCTTTTTCGGGCGCACATTGCATGATACGTTTTACGCCTTCAACAATGTCATCAACATATGTGAAGTCTCTTTTGCAGTTTCCGAAATTGAAAATCTGAATATTTTCGCCGTTTCTTAATTTGTTTGTGAATCCAAAATAAGCCATGTCGGGTCTTCCTGCAGGACCGTAAACCGTGAAAAATCGGAGACCTGTTGAAGGAATGTTATAAAGTTTTGAGTAGGAATGAGCCATAAGTTCATTGCTCTTTTTAGTTGCCGCATAAAGACTTACGGGATTATCAACCTTGTCATCGGTACTGTAAGGAATTTTTTTGTTTGAGCCGTAAACACTCGACGAAGAAGCATAAACAAGATGCTCAACAGGATGATTCCGGCATGCTTCAAGGATGTTATAAAATCCGATAATATTGCTTTCAATATAAACATCGGGGTTGGTGATTGAATAGCGTACCCCTGCCTGCGCAGCGAGATTTACAACAACATCAAAGCCGTATTTTTCAAAGCATTCGTCAATGAGTTTTCTGTCGGCAATGTTGCCCTTGACAAAAATCCATTCGCTTCCGCTTTTTTCGGCGGCGAGTTTTTCGATTTCACGGAGTCTGTATTCTTTAATAGAAACATCGTAATAATCATTCATATTGTCGATGCCGACAATCTTTATATTATCAACCGTTTTCATAAGCTCCATAACAAGGTTTGAGCCTACAAATCCTGCCGCACCTGTGATAAGCACGGTTTTTCCGTTAAGATTAACATTCTGGGCTAACATTTATATCCCTCATCCATATATTATTTTATTAACTCTTCTTGCGGCATCGTTGATATCAAACGAAACGATTGCCATGCCGTTGTAATATTTGTAGGTATAAGCATCATTGAACGGTACATTGTGTGAATCAATATCGATGCCGTTCTGCATTGCACTTGTTGCAACGCTGCCTATAACTGAAGTCAATTCACTCAGACTGATGTTTGTTTTTACAAGTCCGAATGCGAAATTTGTAAGATCATATATTTCCGAAAGACTCTTTTCGGTGATTATCTTCTTTGCGAGAGTTTCGATAACATTTCTCTGTCTTTCAGTACGCTTGAAGTCGCTGTCAATCTTACGGATTCTCATATAAGCAAGAGTTCTGTCGCCGTTGAATTTATTCGGTCCGACATTGTACTTGACATGACCGTTACTGTAGTTGGTAAGATAATCAACTTCTTTTTGAGTGAGGCTGATTGTGATTCCGCCCGCTCTGTCTATAAAATCCGTAACACCGTTGAAATCAACAACAACGAATCTCTGAATATCAAGGTCAAGAAGCTGATTGACTGTGTTGATGCAAAGACCGACACCGTCAAACGAATAAGCGGCATTGATTCTGTTCCATCCCCTGCCTTCAATGGGAACGAGTGAATCTCGGAGTATTGAAATCATCTTGACCGCGCCCGTTTTTTTGTTATAAGACACAACGATCAGCGCATCACTTCTGCCTCTTTCTTTTGTGACATCTCTTGAGTCTGTTCCGATAACAAGAATATTCTCAATATCAGGGTCTTTCTTTTCAACTTTATATATAGGTGTTTTTCCGTAAACACTCTTAACGTTCTCTGTTCTGCCGAAAGAAGCATTTCTGTCAAGACCGTCACCTACAGGTCCGTTGCTTCCGCCGCTGTTAACCTTGTTGGCAAGTGTTTCCTGAACAGTTGTGGATAAATCTCTGCCAACATCTTCTTCTCTGATAGTCACATCAGCCCATTCTTCCGGCTGGGGATCGGTTTCAGGCACAACATATTCATCGGTTCGCTCAACAATATCAACATTCTCATAAGCATTGTTGTTATAGCTGAATATGAGCGGTAACGCCACACCCGCAAGAGTGCCGATTATCAGCACAAACGGAATGAGCAGGAGCAAAGCAAGTATTCTCTTTTTCTTTGATTTCTTTTTCATAAAAGCACCTGTTTCAGCAATTAATATGTTACTTTTCTGCCGGTCACGGCATAAACAAAGTGTCTGCAGAATTCATCAAAATATTTCTGGAAGAAACCTTTGAATGCGATATCGAGAGAGACTTTGAAACCGTAATCGTCGCCGTTTTTCAATTCATTCATAACAAAATCTATATCAAAAATATCGAACCAATGAACAATCTTTGTTGTGTAAACGGAGCAGTCTTTTTCGTCAATCTCAATCATTCTGTAGCCGTACTGAGTTGAATAAGCATCGCCGTTGTAACGGGTGCTGAGAGAATTCATAATGTCAATACCCTTATGTCTTACACCGAAAGCGTTGGTGTGGTCATGTCCCGTAAACATTGCAAGAACATCACCTTTTTCAACCATAGCATCAAACTGTCCGAAATTCTCATAGCCGTTGCAAGGCGTTTCATTGAGAGTTCCGTAATTCACGTTTTCAGGGTCAAACATATAATATTCGCCGTCATTATACATATGTTCAAACGAGAAAAGTTTCTCAGAATCAACCTTTTTGAGTGCATCATAAACTTCGGAGACGATGATGTGCTGGAACACGAGCGAATAAACAACTTCGCCGCCGTTAGCAGCCTTGAGTTCATCCGACTTCGCCTTATACCATTCAACCTGATCTGCCTGCACACATGAATAATTTCCGTTTGAATCATAATCGTTCGAGTCAAAAACCCAGAGATTGAACTTCACATTTTTGCCATCAGACGACATGACAGGAATGTTGTATGTTCCGCAGCCCGAAAGTTCTTCGCCTTCATCAACGGAAACTGAGCATGAAAATGTGTTGTAATAAGCCATAAGCTCTTCTCTCGACATTGCTCCCGCTTCCGAATCATGATTGCCGAATGTAACAGCAACGGGGATATCTCTTGACTCAAAAACATTCATAAGTCCGTCGATGAGCTTCTTGGTATCATCGGGATTATCACAATTCTGAACATTATCGCCTGTAATAAAAACAATATCGGGATTTTCGATATCACAAGCCTCGCCGATTGCCCAAACAGAAGCTTCAAAATTATAGTCCTCAAGATGAGTGTCTGTAACATGCATTATTCTGAATTTTCCGTCATCACCGAATCTGATTTCCTTATCTTCAGCAGCAAACGAAATAACAGAAAAACTGATAACAGTTGCAATCGCTAAAATAATCGACAAACTTTTCTTGAAATATTTTTTCATTCCTGCACCCTCATTTAAACGGATATGAATTTTATTAAGAGTAACCCATAAAGTTTTGAAAAGCAACATTCCTTTAAAACAGTATAAAATCGATACAAGATGTCAGAATGTGCATAATATAAGTATACTTTATTATACTGCTAAAATAAATATATATCAACAATTATTTTTCAGACAATAAATTGCATCACCTGACACTTTTTCTGCCGCAAACCTTGACATTCGCCGCAATCCGTGATATCATTCTATTAAGAAATAAACAAATTTGTTTATTGATGATAATCAATAGATTGATTACGCTTTCTCATTATCGATATTGTATTAATAATGTAATATTAATGTTTTGATACTGTTTTGGATTATTAAGATTGTCGGTGAATTGTTTGCGTTCACCTTTTAATGAACACCCTCCATAAATCCCGAGCACCGCGATTGACGGTGTTCGGGGAATGCCTTGGGCAAATAAAATCATAAATAACATTTCATATATACTACATTCAGAAAGGAGGAGAACAATGTATATCCCTACCCCATTCGGGATTATGCTCAAACAAGCAAGAGAAAACGCAAAACTTTCTCAGGGCGAGCTTGCAGATGAACTTCACAAAACCGCGCAATACATCAGCAACATAGAAAAGGGCAAAAACAACTCTCCTCCCGATGACGATGCTCTTTATATTCTCATCAACAAGCTGAATCTTTCAGGCGAGGAAGCAGAGAAGTTTAGACTTCTTGCTTATGCAGACAGGGGGATGCTTCCCCCCGAGATGTTCAGATATCTTTCTGACAGACCCGCACTTCTCGGACTTATCAGTTATGCTGTCAACAACTGCGTTTCTGAAGAGTACTGGAGTTATGTACTTGAAAACACTACAACTGACAAAGGATGGATTCACAATGAGTAAAACACCTGATTTTGTAAAATATGCCGCATCAATCGTTCCGAGTGAAAGACAGCTTAAATGGCAGGAACTTGAATTTTATGCTTTTTTTCATTTTGGTATCAACACTTATACAAATTCCGAATGGGGCAACGGCAACGAAGACCCCGAGCTTTTCAATCCCGAAAAGTTGGATTGCCGTCAATGGGTAAAAATCTGTCAGCTTGCAGGCATGAAAGCGGTTATTCTCACTTGCAAACATCATGACGGTTTCTGCCTTTGGCCTTCGGCATATACAGACCACAGTGTTCGTTCAAGCAAATGGCGTGACGGCAAGGGTGATGTTGTTGCCGAATGCGCTAAAGCCTGCAAGGAATTCGGTCTTAAGTTCGGTGTTTATCTTTCTCCCTGGGACAGACACGAGCCGACTTACGGTTCAGGCGAAGCATACAACCGTTATTTCATGAATCAGCTTCGCGAACTTCTCACGGGTTATGGCGATATATTCTGCGTATGGTTCGACGGCGCTTGCGGTGAAGGACCTAACGGAAAAGTTCAGCAATACGATTGGGAAAGCTATTATAAATTAATCCGTGAGCTTCAGCCCGAAGCAACAATTAACATCACAGGTCCCGATGTCCGCTGGTGTGGAAACGAAGCAGGTGTTTGCCGCGCAAGTGAATGGAGCGTTGTTCCTTATTGGCATTCAACTCACGAGATAATTGCCGCACAGAGCCAGAAAGATGTTTCTAAACCGCCTAAAAAAATAAATCCTACTGCCCTTGATTTAGGCAGCAGGAAGGCTATAAAAAAATGCAACAAGTTAATCTGGTATCCCGCAGAGGTTGATGTTTCCTTGAGAAAAGGCTGGTTCTACCATCCTGAAGAAGATTATTCGGTAAAACCCCTTTCCAAACTCATGGAAATCTATTATAACTCAGTTGGTTCAAACGCCAACTTCCTTCTTAATATTTCACCCACACCCGAAGGGAAAATCCACGAAAAAGACATGGAAACCCTTCTTTCAATGGGTGCACAGCTTGAAATTGACTTCAACGAAAACCTTGCTGAAGGTTCAATTATAACAGACAACCGTCATCTTGACGAAAAGCATACAGGTCAGATGGCACTCAGCAACAATCCCGAAGAATACTGGCATTCGGGTTATGAGCCTGACGGCGCAGAGCTTGTTCTCGATCTCGGTGATGAATACGATATTGATAAAATTGTTCTTGGTGAACATATAAAAACAGGTCAGCAGATAGAAAAATTCACCCTTTACGCCATGGTAAAGGGCAAATGGAAAAAGTTCGGTTCAGGAACAACAATCGGCTACAAAAAAATCTGCCGTTTTGACGAAACAAGAGTCCGCTATTTTAAACTTGTTATTGAAAAATCCAGATGTTTTGCAACAATCTCAAAATTTGAAGCATATTAATTCCAGGTTTTCCAGATATCAGGGCAATAACCGACAGTTGCCTGCTTGCCGTTTCTGACGATGGGGGTTTTAAAAAGTTCACCGTGTTCAAGAAGTTTTTCTTCAACAGCTTCCTTGCTTGCGAGATATTTGATGAAATGCTTCTCATAAGCCTTTGATTTCTCATCAATCAGAGCTTCCATTGAGCCTACTGCTTGCTTGACACTGTTATATTCGCCCTTGCTGAAATTTTTCTGTGCAAGGTCAATAAACTGGAACTTTATTCCCCTTTCCTTGAAATATCTTTGTGCCTTCTTGGTATCGAAGCATTTATTTGTTCCGAAAATCTGTATATTCATAAAAAATCTCGTTTTTGGGTTATGATATTATGGTAATAAATATTCCGTGACAAGTCAATAGAGCAATTGAAATTCTCGAAAACGGCGGTCATTCTGCCTACATTGTCGGGGGTGCTGTTCGTAATATCCTGATGAACACGCCCGTCAACGATTGGGATATCACAACATCAGCCCTTCCCGAAGAAACGCTTGAGCTTTTCAAAGATTACAGAACAATCGAAACAGGAATAAAACACGGCACGGTAACGGTTTTAATCGAAGGAACAAGCCTTGAAATAACAACATTCAGAATTGAACGGGGATATTCGGATAACCGACATCCCGATCATGTTGATTTCACTAACAAAGTCGAAGATGATTTATCACGCAGAGATTTTACCGTCAATGCAATTGCATATTCTCCGAAAAGAGGGTTTCAGGACCCGTTTTCGGGGCATGAAGATATCGGCAGAAAAATCATCCGCTGTGTCGGCAATCCCGACAAACGATTCGGAGAAGACGCTTTGAGAATTCTCCGTGCTTTAAGATTTTCGTCTGTTCTGGGATTTGAAATCGATGCGGAAACATCCGAAAGCATTCACAAAAACAAGCATCTGCTGAAAAATATTTCAGTTGAAAGAATATTCGTTGAATTTTCAAAACTTCTGTGCGGAATCAGAGCTTCCGATATTCTGCATGAATATAAAGACGTTGTTTTTTCTGTATTGCCCGAGCTTGAACCCATGGACAAATGCAACCAGAATCACGAAAGACACATTTATAACGTGTGGGAGCATACCGTAAAAGCGGTTGAAAACATACCGCCCGACCCTGCCTTGCGCTTTGCAATGCTTCTTCATGATTCAGGAAAAACGCATTGTAAAACAACAGACGAAAACGGCACCGACCATTTTTATTCGCACAGAAAAATAAGCAAAAAAATTGCTTTTGAAACACTTTCAAGGCTGAAAACTTCAAACAAATTCAGAGATACGGTTTGCAGTCTTGTTGAATATCATGACTTTTTGCCCGATAAAATCAGCAAAAAGACATACAAAAAACACATTGCAAAGCTCGGTTTTGAAACGGTCGAGAATCTGTTTTTGATAAGAGAAGCAGATATTCTCGCTCAGAATCCGAAGTTCCGTGCCGAAAGCCTTGAGCAGAATGAAATCGGCAAAAAAATATTGAATGAAATAAAAAGCGAAGAAATTTGCTTGAAAATAAGCGACCTTGCCGTTGACGGTAAAAGGCTTGAGAATATAGGAATCCCCCCTTCCCCTGCTATGGGAAAAATTATGAGAACTCTTCTCGACGAAGTTATGGATGAAAAAATTCCCAATGACGAGAAAATGTTGACAGAAAGGGCAAAACAGCTTGCAGGGCTGTGAAAGGAACCGTTATGGAAATAGTAAAAATTGAAAATGCGCAGGAATTTGACAAATTTCTGTGCAGTCACCCCAAGGGACATATGCAGCAGTCATCTGCATGGGGCAACGTAAAAAAAGAATGGGAATGGACAGGCTTCATCGCCCGTGATGAAAACGGAGAAATCAAGGGAGTCTGCGCTGTTTTGCTCCGTCAGATACCCATGACTCCGTTCAAGATGATGTATTCGCCGAGAGGACCGGTATGCGACCTTGATGACGTTGAAACCGTAACCGCTCTTCTCACCGCCGCAAAAGAATACGGAATAAAAAACAAGGCATACACATTCAAGATTGACACAGATACCCTTGCATCAAACTCAAAATATATCTCTGTTCTTGAAAACATGGGATTCAAGTTCAAGGATCACAATGCCAGCTTTGACACAATACAGTCAAGATATATCTTCCGCCTTGATATAAGCGGAAAAACTGAAGATGAACTCATGCTCACATTCCATCCCAAAACACGCTACAACATCCGCCTTGCCGCAAGAAAAGGCGTTACAATTGAAGTCAAAGGTGCTGAAGCCTGTGAAGATTTCCACAAGCTGATGCTTGTTACAGGCACTAGAGACAGTTTTGTAGTCAGAGATGTTTCATACTTCAGGCGCATTATGGATGCTTTCGGTGAAAATGCAAGAATTTATCTCGCGTATTACGAAGGCAAACCCATTGCAGGCGCACTCAATGTTCTCTGCGGCGACAAGGTGTGGTATGTTTACGGCGCAAGCTCAAACGAATACCGCAATGTTATGCCAAACTATCTTGTTCAATGGGAAATGATTAAATGGGCAATGGAAAAAGGATGCAGATACTACGATTTCAGAGGCGGCTATCCTGACGAAAACAATCCGCTTCACGGCATTTTCAAATTCAAGAGAGGCTTCTGCAACGACTATATGGAGCTCATGGGCGAAGCAGACCTTATCATTGACAAAATCGGATTCACCGCCGTCAATGCAGCACAGAAACTCGCAAAATCCACCCGAAAAATCAGAGCAAAACTTCTCAACAAATAAAATATTCCGCGTCGGGATTCATGCCCCGATGATTCAACTCCTCCATAAAAGCAGAAAGCAGCACGGAATGTGCTGCTTTCTGCTTTTATATCATTTCTTCTTGATTCTTGACCAATATTCTTTCGACGCCTGCTCCATTTTGTTATCGCCGAATTCATAATATTTTTTGTTTTTTATCGCATCGGGAAGATACTGCTGATCAACCCAATGATTCGGAAAATCGTGGGCATATTTATAGAACTGACCCTTGTTCTGATTATCTTCTCCGTCAAAGTGCATATTCTGAAGCTGGCGGGGAACAGGTCCTGTTCTGCCTGCCGAAACATCTGCCATAGCAGCGTTTATTGCACCGTATGCACTATTGGATTTCGGACTTGTTGCAACAAGAACAACCGCGTCGGCAAGGGGGATTCTTGCTTCGGGGAGACCGAGCATCATTGCGGAATCAACCGCCGCCTTAACGATAGGGATTATCTGCGGATAAGCAAGACCCACATCTTCGCAGGCGCAGACAAGAAGTCTTCGGCAAGCCGAAATCAGATCGCCGGCTTCAAGAAGCCTTGCAAGATAGTGAACGGCGGCATCGGGGTCCGAACCTCTCATCGACTTCTGATAAGCAGAAATAATATCATAATGCTCATCGCCGTCTTTATCATATCTCATGGCACTCTTCTGGGTGAGTGACTTTGCACTCTCAAGAGTAACAATCTTTTTTTCACCGTCGGTATTAGCCGAAAGCACACAGAGTTCAACGCTGTTTATCGCCTTTCTCACATCCCCTGCGCTTGCAGTTGCAATATGAGAATAAACGCCGTCTTCAACAAAATATTCTTCTTTTCTGTCTTCCGACATAAAATCAAATGCACGCCTTACCGCTTTTTCCGCTTCGGCAGGTGTTACACTTTTGAATTCAAAAACGGTTGAACGGCTGAGAATTGCACTGTAAACATAAAAATAAGGATTCTCCGTTGTTGAAGCGATAAGAGTTATTGCTCCGTTTTCAATATATTCAAGCAAGGTCTGCTGCTGTTTCTTGTTGAAATACTGAATTTCGTCAAGATAAAGCAGAATTCCGTTGGGTGCAATGAAAGTATCGAGCTTTGCAACAACATCCTTGATATCTGCCGTGCCTGCAGTTGTGCCGTTGAGTTTAACAAGATGGCGGTCAGTTGTTTTGGCGATAATGCTTGCAAGGGTTGTTTTTCCGACCCCCGGAGGGCCGTAAAAAACCATATTGGGCAATTCGCCCGATTTAATAATATTATGCAAAGGCTTGCCTTCACCGAGAAGGTGCGGCTGACCAATCATATCTTCAATTTTCTTCGGACGGAGTCTTTCCGCAAGCGGTGCCGACATATCAAGCCCTGCCTTTCATGACAATTTAGATAAGTATAACAAAAAAATTATGCATATTCAAGTGTTAAAAACAGTATAATTCTGCATAATCGCTTGCAAAATGCAATCTTTTTGCAAGATTTTTGAAAGTTTATTGACCGTATGTTGCAAATCATATGCTTTCAAGCCTGCCGTTTTTGGTTTTTTTTACAAAATTATGAAAGATTACATATTTTTTGTTGCATTTTATCTCCGTTAGGTATAGAATACTATACAAGCAGTTTTTTCTGCATTAAAGAGTTAAAGATTGCTGTCATTTTTGCGGCAGCTTATAGAAGGAGTGTTACTTTTGAGTTATGTAGAAAGAGTCATCGATATGGTGGCAAAAAAGTATGCAAGAGAGCCTGAATTCGTTCAGACCGTTACAGAGGTTTTTGAATCAATCGCTCCCGTTGTTGAACAGCATCCCGAATACGAAGCAAACGCTTTGCTTGAAAGAATGGCTGAACCCGAAAGACAGATTACATTCAGAGTTACATGGGTTGACGACAACGGTCAGGTAAATGTTAACACAGGTTACAGAGTTCAGTTCAACGGAGCTATCGGTCCTTACAAGGGCGGTCTTCGTTTCCATCCCTCAGTTTACAGCGGCATCATGAAGTTCCTTGGTTTTGAACAGACCTTCAAGAACAGCCTTACAGGTCTTCCCATCGGCGGCGCAAAGGGCGGCTCCGACTTCGACCCCAGAGGCAAGAGTGATGCTGAAATTCTTCGTTTCTGCCAGGCATTCATGACAGAACTTTACAGACACATCGGCCCCGATGTTGACGTTCCTGCAGGTGACATCGGCGTAAGCGGCAAGGAAATCGGCTATCTTTACGGTCAGTACAGACGCATCAAGGGTGCATTTGAGAACGGCGTTCTCACAGGTAAGGGCATCCCCTATGGCGGTTCACTCATCAGACCCGAAGCAACAGGTTTCGGCGCAACATACTATGCAGTTGAAATGTTCAAACATTTCGGAGAAGAAATCAAAGGCAAGACATTTGCTATTTCAGGCTTCGGCAACGTTGCATGGGGCGCAGTAAAGAAGATCACAGAACTCGGCGGTAAGGTTGTTACCATTTCAGGTCCCGACGGTTACGTTTACGATGAAGACGGTATCAACACCCACGAAAAGATTGACTACATGCTTGAAATGCGTGCTTCAGGCAGAGACAAGGTTCAGGATTACGCTGACAAATTCGGCGCACAGTTCTTCCCCGGAGAAAAGCCCTGGGGCGTTAAGGTTGACGTTGCAATGCCCTGCGCAACCCAGAACGAAATCAACATGGAACAGGCTGAAAAGCTCGTTGCAAACGGCGTTCCCTACTACATTGAAGTTGCTAATATGCCCACAACAAACGATGCTCTTGCGTATCTCAAGGCAAACTGCAAGGCAGTTGCTCCCTCAAAGGCAGTTAACGCAGGCGGCGTTGCAGTTTCAGCT
>JAZRJH010000116.1:0-5286 GCA_045645685.1 Acutalibacteraceae bacterium | reverse complement strand
ACAGCCGATAATTTTGTCAAACGGCAAAAGCAAAAAGATGCTGTTGAATTGAAACGAAGTATCCCGCTTGATGAAGCAGCAGATGTCGGAGTCACTGATGAATATTTATCACGGCTTGACCTGATTGACTATGAGGAATGCGCAAAAATTCTTCTGAATCTTCTCACCGATGAAGAAAAACAAATTTATGATTTACGGTACATACAAAAAATCGGTGTTGAGGAGATTTCGGACAAGCTCGGAATTTCAAGACCTGCCACATCGATGCGGTTAATGCGACTGCGAAACAAGATTAAAGATATGGTTTATTCTTTTGATATTGAAAAGAAAGGAGGCTGACGGAATGATGACAGTAAGCAGAGAAATGCTTATGCACCCCGATTTTATGACAAATCTCGCTGATGAGCTTTGTACTATGCTCGAAGCGATTATCGATGCGGAATTTGACAAAGGCGATGACACGGATTTTGATTTCATCGACGAATGTGCAGATGCGATTAATGCAATCCGCTCGGGCGACAATGCACAGATTCTTCCCCTTATTTCTCGCAAGGATTTCTTAAAGAAAGTCGGTATCAAGACCGAACGCAAATTCAAAATCTGGATTGCGGCGGCTGCGGCAATTGCAATTCTTTTCACCGCAGGTACACAGATTGAAGTTGAAGAAAACATTTCAATCGTTCAGGCGCTTTCGGGCATCGTTTCGGATTTCTTCACAAACGAAAAACAGATTGAAGCAACAACAACTCAGCCTGCAACCACAACCGAAAAATCACCCGAACTGATTAATATAACCGTTGAAACAACTCCCGAATTCAAGACCGAATATTACGTTGGCGAAAAGTTCAGCGACAACGGAATAAAGGTGTTCGGCGAATATGATAACGGTGAACGGATACTTGTCCGCATTAACGATTACACGGTTGAGGTTTCAGACACATTCGGCACTCAGCCGAAATATGAAACTGTTAAAATCACCGCTGCAGGCTTCATACAAACTCTTGAAGTGAGAATCATCGAAAGCATTGAAACAAAAAAACTGAATTCCGTTTATGCGATATTTCCCGAAGATTTCACTTTCACGGCGAAAGATCTGAACAACATCGACCTGTCACAAATGAAGGTTTATGCGGTTTACAGTAACGGCGATGAAACGGAGCTTACATCTGACGAATATATGGTTGAAACCGAGATTGAGAGAAAGCTGTTTGAAGAAAATGCTTTTGTGACGATCCGCTTTGAAGGATGTTCTTGTTCGTTTATGGTGTTTAAAGAGTAGTATTTCTCTTAACTCATCATAAATAAATGGAGGTAACCTAATGAAAAAACTTATTAAAAAATTATTGATATTGACCGTTATTACGGCAATTGTTGTTACTGCAATGCCGCTGACGGGTGTAGATTTTACAAATATTATTTCACCCAAGGCAAAGGCGGCTGCAAAAACCGAAACTTTCACCTGGGGTGATTATGAATATAAAATTATAAACACAGACGAGATTGAACTCGTAAATTATTACGGAAAAGATACCGAGGTTACAATCCCCTCTGAAATTAATGAAATGCCCGTTACATCAATTGGCGAATACTGTTTTACGGGTGGTGACAGACCGACAAAACCAGACTGGATTAAACATCCCAATGCAGAGAACAACAAAAAAATTCAAAAACTTGTTATTCCTTCGTCGGTTAAAACAATAGGTGCCGAGGCATTCAGTTTTATCGACAGCCTTTCGGAAGTGGTTCTTAACGAAGGACTTGAATTTATTGATGAATATGCGTTTGCAAATTGTCCGAATCTTACAGAACTTAAATTGCCTGACAGTCTTATTACGTTTTCAATGCTTGCAGTTACCGAAACACCGGTTGAAGAGCTTGTTTTCGGTTCAAATGTTGAGTTTTTCACTTTTGAAAATTTCGCCGGTGAACTTTATGTTAAAAGAGTAGTTTTTAACGCAGATGTTATAACAATTGAGGGGATTTCTCTTGTCCCCAACGAAACACAGTTGGAAGAAATCGTTTGTAACGGAGGGCTCTTTTTTACCGGCTCAATAAAATATAAAGGGTCGGTAAAAAGAATCGTTTGTAACGGTGATGTAAGTTATTATGATATTGTAGGATTAGCCGGTTTTGGTATGGAAGCAAACCTAAATGCTCTTGACGGCACTATCGTTTTCTCGGAAGAAAAAATTCTTCTGCCCGGCGAACATGAAAGTAACGGCTTCAAATATTTTGTTGACGATAATTCAGAGGCGACTATTTCAAGATATACAGGTGGAGAAAGTGATGTTACTGTTCCCGAAAATCTTGACGGCTATCCTGTAACACAAATCGGGACTTTTGCATTTTCAAGTTTGTGCTGCACGTTATATGATACTGATGATACTGAAGACAAAACCATTCCCGAGGATCTTATTACTTCAATTAAACTGCCAGAAACAATAGAAAGTATTAACAATTATGCTTTTGCTGGCAACTTTAATCTTAAGGAAATCAACATTCCCTCAAAGGTAACAACCATTCCTTATGAATGTTTTGTCGATTGTCAATCACTTGAATCTATTAATATACCCGATTCGGTTAACAAAATCGAAGGCGGAGCTTTTTACGGCTGCGAAAGTCTTAAAAGTATTTCTTTGCCTGAAGGCATAACTGAAATACAAGACAATACTTTTAACGGTTGTACTGCACTCAAAAGCATTGAAATGCCCGGCGTCAAAACAATCGGAGATGACGCGTTCAGTTATTGCCATTACCTTATGATTGATGAATTTCCGCAGAGTCTTACAGAAATAGGACAAAGAGCGTTCTTAATGTGCTGGTCAATTGAATGTCTTGATTTATCAAATGTAAACAAAATCGGCGAAGATGCACTGTTTGAATGTGAGAAGCTTAAAGTGGTAACTCTCAATGATAATCTTGAACACCTTGATGCTGGTATTTTTTACGGTTGTCACGCTCTTGAAAGAATTACTTTTCCTTCAAAGTTAGTTTCTATAGGTGAAGCGTGTTTCAACTATAGCGGTCTGAAAGAGGCTGTATTTAATGAAGGTCTTAAGACAATCGGAGCAGATGCTTTTGACAGATGCGAAGCACTTGAAAAAGTTGTGTTTCCTTCAACTCTTGTCACAATAGGCGAATATAGTTTCCGTAATACAGGTTTGACAGAAGTTGTTTTAAACGAAGGCCTTGAAACGATTGAATCCGGAGCTTTTACAGATTGTGATATGCTTGAAACTGTTACATTTCCATCAACTCTGGTTTCAATAGGAGCCAACGCTTTCCGTGATGCAGGTCTGAATGAAGTAACATTAAATGAAGGTCTTAAAACAATCGGAGCTGGAGCATTTTTTGATTGTCATAAAATAACCTCTGTTACTTTGCCTGAGAGCCTTGAATATATCAAGAGCAATGCTTTTTACAGATGTCACGGAATAAAAGAAATAACAATTCCTGTCAATCTGAAAGTTCTGGGTTACCGTGCGTTTTCAAGATGTGCGAACCTTGCAACGGTTTATTTTAATGCCACAAACTGTAAGGTCAGCGACCCCAGAAGTGGTGAAACATATGTACCCGAAGATTGGGCAACTGCATCACCTTTCTATGCAACAAAAATCACAAATATTTATTTTGGCGAAAACATAACAGCAATTAGTGGCGATTCAGAAACCTGCGGAACATTTGAAAATTGTGACACCCTTGAAGCTATATCAATTCCTGCATCGGTCGAAGAAATCGGTACGGCTGCATTCAAAAACTGCACAAACCTTGAAACTGCCGTTATTCCTGACAGCGTTGAAGAAATTGCAGACGATGCATTTTTCGGTTGCGATAACCTTACGATTTACTGTTCGGAGCAATCCTATGCATATGCCTATGCAACAGCAAACAATATTTCTGTCAGCACGTTAATTATTTCTGCAATACCTAATAAAACTTACACCGGTAATGCTATCAAACCCGCCGTAACCGTCACAGTCGCAAGCACTATCCTCACAAAGGATGTTGACTATTCCGTCAGTTACTCTAACAACATAAATGTGGGTCAAGCAACGGTTATTGTTAACGGCATGGGTGAATATGCGAACTTTTCAAGCAAAGCCAATTTCACAATCGTGACAAGAAAAATCAATAAAGCAGAAATTAATGATATTCAGCCGCAGAAACACACAGGAAAACCCGTTGAACCATCACTCACAATTACAGATAACGGCAGATACCTCAAAGAAGGTAAAGACTATACGGTTAATTATTCTAACAATACCAATCAAGGAACAGCATATGTTTATATCTCCGGTATAGGTAATTATTCCGGTTCAGTTCAAAAAGCCTTTGAAATCAGAGAACTCGACAGTAGCGAGGTTTTCAAAAGTTGGTTCATCAGTTTCATTACTGACTTCTTTGCAAAACTCACAAGCTTTTTCTCGTTATTATAACAACACAAAAATAGATTTTATCGGTATTATTATCTCGTCAGAAAATTCACCTTATAAAAAATTGCAGGCAACATTTTTATGATGTTGCCTGCTGACTTTTGTCTGATGTTGAGTCAAATATAATCTGTTTGTGGAAAAGTAAAACGAAAACTAAAAAGTGTGAAAAGTAGAAAAATAGAGCATTCAAAACCGTTGATACATAAGGGATTGAAAGTGCGGTAATTGAAGGGTGCGTATAGTTTGACCTATAACCTCACTTTTACAATTTATGCATTACAAAGACGAGAATTTAAGTTGCAGAAATCAGCCTGTTGTAACCGCTCAGATTATTTGACAAAACTAAAATAATGATATAGAATATACATGGTGATTGATAATTTCATTTTAAACTTTCTCCTTTGAAAAGAAAGGAGATCAAAACAAATTCCGTGGCTGAAAAGAAAAAGCCGTCTCGATTAATTTCGGGAATAACGGAAGACGCATTGGAGACATTGGCAGAAGCCTTGTATCCGGACATATTAGAGTTTTTCAACAGTGAAGAAGGTCAGAAAGAATTCGCTGAATGGAAAGCAAGCCAACAGAATAAGACATAAAAAGACGGAGCAGCAATCAAGCTGCTCCGTTGCATTTTTAGAAGAAAATGAAAATCAGAAATAAAGCAATAATCCGAACCGATTCTGTGAAAAGAATAGGTTCGGATTATCATGCTTTGGCGCCTCAAACAGGACTCGAACCTGTGACACCGCGGTTAACAGCCGCGTGCTCTACCGACTGAGCTATTAAGGCAAAAAATGTCGGCGTCGACCTATCTTCCCGGGCCGCTTCCAGCCAAGTATTTTCGGCACTGTTG
>JAZRJH010000115.1:0-1083 GCA_045645685.1 Acutalibacteraceae bacterium | reverse complement strand
ATAATTTTTTTGAATAAATCCTTTTCGGTGCTTATGCAAAATTGTAGTTGACAATTATAATTTTCTGTGCTACAATGATTACACAATATAATATGGCAGGTGAAACGATGGAAATCATCAGCAAAAGACTGAAAGCGCTCCGTGAAAGTGTGGGTCTTTCTCAGAACAAACTTGCTCAGATTTCGGGAATGAAGCAGTCGAGCATCAACCGATATGAAAACGGCTCGGCAACACCTTCGCCTGAAAATATGGTTAAGCTTGCAGATTACTACGATGTATCGCTCGACTATATCTACGGCAGAACGGATAATCCGCAAGGCAGACTGTATGAACACAAAACAAAGTACAGCCCCGAAATGGAAAAGTTTGTTGAAATGTGCTTTGACCCCAACTCCAGAGCAAACCATCAACTCAAAGCAACTCTTCTGAAACTTTTGAGTTCTGAGGGGGTGACAGATGATTGAAAGCAGTTATCTACGCACGTTATTCTTCCGACAGTCAGCGTGAAGAATCAATTGACGGTCAGATTCGTGAGTGTACTCAGTATTGTGAAAAGAACGGTATAACAATCGTGAATCATTATATTGACCGTGCATTTTCCGCAAAGACAGATAACCGACCCGAATTTTTACAAATGATAAAGGATAGTGCCAAGGGAAATTTTGAAGCGATTATCGTCTGGAAACTTGACAGATTTTCAAGAAACAGATACGACAGCGCTCACTATAAAGCTCTTTTGAGAAAAAACGGAGTTAAGGTTGTATCTGCGACGGAAAACATAGCAGACGGTCCCGAAGGAATTATTCTTGAATCGTTACTTGAAGGAATGGCAGAATATTATTCGGCGGAATTGTCCGTGAAGGTTACCAGAGGTCATACGGAGAACGCTCTGAAATGCAAGTACAACGGCGGTACAATAACGTTTGGTTACAAAATTGATGAGGATAAACATTATCAGCTCAATCCCGAAACTGCACCGGTTGTTCTTGAGGTTTTTCAGATGTATGATTCGGGAGTAACAATGCAGCAAATCTGCGATTATCTCAACGAAAAAGGTGTAAAAAGTGTAAGAGGCAAAAATGT
>JAZRJH010000114.1:0-11795 GCA_045645685.1 Acutalibacteraceae bacterium | reverse complement strand
GCGGCGGTGAAATAGATGTTTTCAAAATCTGTGGGCAGATAAATTTCTCCGTTTGAACCTTTTACGGAAAGATTTTCGCGCATAGTGTATGCGCTCTGCTCATAAGAATAAACAACAGGGGGCTCGTCTTTGCTGACGGATGATTTTTCGCCGCCCGAAATAAAGAAAATTATTCCCGAGATTATTGCAGCAACCGCTAAAACGGCGGTGATTATTTTTATTTTCTTTTCCATATTATTTCTCCTTACAGCTCAATTTCAACTTCTACGGGGCAGTGGTCTGAGCCGAAAATCTGATTGTGAATTTTTGCATCCCTGAGATTTTCTCTGAGTCTTTCGGAAACAACAAAGTAGTCGATTCTCCAGCCTGAATTCTTGGCTCTTGCCGAAAAACGGTAAGACCACCAGCTGTAAACATTCTCAAGGTCGGGATAAAAATGTCTGAAAGTGTCAACAAATCCGCTTTCAAGCAACTGTGTGAATTTGCCCCTTTCTTCATCGGTGAAGCCGGGATTCTTGCGGTTTGTTTTGGGATTCTTAAGGTCGATTTCTTTGTGGGCAACATTCAGGTCGCCGCAGAAAATAACGGGTTTTTTCTTATCAAGCTCAAGAATATAATTTCTGAAAGCATCTTCCCATTCCATGCGATAGTCAAGTCTTACAAGACCGTCACGGGCGTTGGGAACATAAACCGTTATAAAATAGTAATTGTCAAATTCAAGAGTGATAACTCTGCCTTCTGTGTCATGCTCAGGGATTCCTATGCCGTAAAAAACAGAAATCGGTTCTTCGCGGGTGAATATCGCTGTGCCCGAATACCCCTTTTTCTCGGCATAATTCCAATACTGACGGTATCCGTCGAGAGTAAGCTCAGCCTGACCTTCCTGCATCTTTGTTTCCTGCAGGCAGAAGATATCGGCATCAAGAGAAGCAAAGCTCTCGTAAAAATCTTTGCCAAGACACGCTCTTATTCCGTTGACGTTCCATGAAACAAATCTTTTTACTGCCATAAAAAAGCCCTCCGAAAACATATTTAAGGTATTATATCATAATTTTTTAAATATGTCACCTATAAATATTAATAATATGTAAATATTCGCAAATAAATGTGCATAAAAATTCTGCCGTTTTTTTGTGAGCGGTATTTGGGTTTTTCACTTGACAAAACGCTCTGTTTGAGTTATTTTTATTATAAGCAAATGTGCGGTTATTTTAAGATTGCACAAACAAAAAACATTTTTCAGGAGGAAGAATCATGAAAAAAATTCTCGCAATTCTCCTCGCAGCAGCAATGCTCTTCGCATTCGCAGCTTGCGGCGACAAGACATCAGAAGAAACAACCACAACAGCTCCTGCAGTTGAAGACACAACAGCAGCTCCCGCAGTTGAAGATACTACAGCTGCTCCTGCAGTTGAAGACACAACAGCAGCAGTTGTTGAAGAATCAACAGAAGCTCCCGCAGTTGAAGACACAACAGCAGCAGTTGAAGACACTACTCTCGCTGAAGGCGAAACAGCAGCTCCCGCAGCTGACATGACAAAGGCTGAATTCGTTGCATTCCTTAACGCTGAAACAGCAAAGGCTGCAAAGGGTTCATACAGCTACAACAGAGACTGCTCATACACAAGCCCCGTTGACGTTGGCGGTGCAACAGGTATCCTTAACGGTATCATCAGCGCTATCGACGAAAACTCAAGCCTCGACACAGTTGTTGGTGACTTCCTTGGTATCGGCGTAAAGAAGGGCACAATGCCCAAGGATGGTCTTAAGGAAGACTATCAGATCAAGGCAACAAAGCTCACAGAAGCTGATCTCGGCAACTTCACAGCAAAAGACGGTGTTTACACCTTCACACTTGCTGACGCTACTAACCCCAAGAAGACAAACGCAACTCCTATCTCAAAGTTCACAAATGACTTCATCACACACGAAGAAGTTGTAGAAGGTATCGCAGGTTTCACAACAGCTATCACAGTTAACGACACAACAGTTAACTACAAGAACATCAAGGTTACTGTTACTGTTGAAGACGGCAAGATCACAAACATCAAGTATTCATATGCTTTCGATGCAGTTCTTGTTCTCAAGGCTGGTATCAAGATCACAGGTAACGGCGCAGCAGTTACAAAGGCTGAATTCTCAAACATCAAGTATTAATCAATACTTAAATTAAGAAAGTCTCCGCAGAAATGCGGAGACTTTTTGTTGTTATCGAAGCTGAAGATAAAAAAAGAAAAACCTTTGTCAGAAAGACAAAGGTTTTTTGGAGCGGATGACGAGGCTCGAACTCGCTACCTCCACCTTGGCAAGGTGGCGCTCTACCAGATGAGCTACATCCGCAACTGCAAGAGAGATTATATCAAAGACTTCCGCACTTGTCAAGGGGGAATTTCAAACTTTTTTCAACTTTCTTATGAAAATATTTTATCAGCCTATTTATTTGTTATAAAAAAACTGTTATAATATAATAAATATCGCTTGTGGAGAGGTGATATGCCACGGAAAAGAAATTTTGTTTAAGATGTCTGCTGCGTGATTGCGGCAGGGGGGACACATTCAGAAGCATATCAGAAAAAATAAAAAAACTTTCCGACAGGGACAAAGCGAGCGATGAGGAATACAGAGCAAGGGTTTCTGTCTGCTCCGAGTGCGAGTTTCTTTCGGAAGGGACTTGCCTGAAATGCGGATGCTATCCCGAATTCAGGGCGGCATTCAAAAAGCAGAATTGCCCGTGCAAAAAATGGTAGGGAGGACAACCGATGTATAACATTCTTGTTTGTGATGATGAAGCTGATATCCGCTCTGCGCTCAGAGTTTATCTTTCAAATGAAGAATACACAATCTTTGAAGCCGAAAACGGCAAGCAAGCGCTTGAGATAATCGAAAAAGAAGATGTGCATCTTCTTCTCATGGATATCATGATGCCCGTGCTTGACGGAATAACCGCTCTTGCAACGCTCCGTGAAACCAGCAATAATATTCCCGTTATTCTTCTCACAGCAAAGAGCCAGGATACCGATAAAATCATCGGACTCAATGCAGGCGCAGATGACTACATAACAAAACCCTTCAACCCCGTTGAAGTTATTGCACGAGTCAGGTCGCAGCTTCGCAGATATATGCGTTTCGGCGGCAACAACGAAGCGCAGGAAAAGGCAAACTCAACCGTACTTCGTAACGGCGGACTTGAGCTTGACGACAATGCAAAAACACTTACCCGTGACGGCGAACCCGTGAATCTTACTCCCACAGAAATGATGCTTCTCAAATTCTTTATGGAAAACCCCGATAAGGTGTTTTCTCCCAAAGAAATCTATCGCAAAGTCTGGAAGGATGACCCGTTCGGCGCAGAAAATACGGTTACCGTTCATATCAGACATCTTCGCGAAAAAATTGAAATCGACCCTGCCAAGCCCGATTATCTCAAGGTTGTATGGGGTCACGGTTATAAAATGGAAAAGAAAAAGCCGCTCGAAAAAATTTCAAGGAGTGATTCATGATGAAAAACGGTCAGCTCCGTTCCGAAAGCGACCGTATAGTATCGCTTATTCTGCTTGTCTGCATGACGATTATTGCAGCAGGCTGTGTTATGGGCGTTATCTATCTTCAGGAATATAATTTCTATAAACAGGATAACAAAGGTCAGACCGCAAAGAGTATTGCGGTGCAGATTTATTCCGTTGATGACTGCGAATCCGCAAAGGATTATTATCTCTGCCGCATCGGCGAAGAGAGCGAATACAGACTTGGTTATTATGAAGACAAATTCACGAGAGAACACTCGAATTTTGTTTTTACGGTTAAAAATGTTCTCGGCGAAGTTATGTTCGACAGCCTCAACCCCGACGGCAACAATGCAGAATCCCTGACTTTTCAGAATGCAAAGCTTGCGGCGGAATATACGGGCGAATCCGATTTCTATTTCTTCGATTCCGACGGCGACTTCATTCCGCTGAAAATCGATTATGCAATTCTTGCGCCCGAGCTTCAGGTAACGAATGACAGATACACAAGCGCATTCCAATGGATTGATATAGCTTATGCTCTGCGATATCTGGTTTTTGTTGTTCTTTTCTTCTCTCTTGCAATCATCGTTATTCTTCTTTCGCTCTTTACGATAAATGCAGGAACGGTTGATAAAGAAACGGGCGAAATTGTTCCCGGATTCATCGATAAACTTCCGCTCGATTTTGTAACGGTATTCATCAGTCTGCTTTTCGTTGTTGCGGGAATGGTTATGGGTCTCACAACGGCGGCGGACACGGGAATGGTTCTCAACAATGTTATTGTTATGATTATCAGCGTTGCGGCTGTTCTTGTTATTATGTCTTATCTCACAACCGTTTCGGTAAGAGTCAAGATGGGCAAATTCTATCGCAACACCCTGCTTTATCAGATATACCGCAAATTCAAGAGAAGAACACCCAGAAAGATAAGAAGAGCCGTTGGCGAAATTTCGCTTTTCACAAAAATCGTTGTCGGAGTTGTGGCTTATATTCTTTTTGAAGGCGCAATTCTGACTCTTATGGTGTATTTCGGAATTATCAACACCGAAAACACCGACCCCAAGTTTGTTATGGGACTTTTCCTTTGCATCTGGGCGGCAACAAGACTTGTTATTCTTCCGCTCATCATTATGATTGCAATCAATCTCAACTATGTTAAGGAAGAGGGCAGACGCCTTGCAGAAGGTGTTATGGGCGATGAAATTGCCGATAAACTTTCCGTTGCGGCAATCCGTACCCACGGCCAGAACCTTGACCGAATCAAAAAAGAAATCAACAAGGCGATGGAGCAGGAGCTCAGGAGCGAAAAGCTCAAGAGCGAGCTTATCACCAATGTTTCTCATGACCTGAAAACTCCGCTCACTTCAATCAAAAATTATGTTGATTTTCTCAACAACGATAACCTTACCGAAGAAGAGCGCAAGGAATATATCGGAATCATCGCAAAGCACACCGATAAACTTTCGCTTCTTCTCAATGACCTTATCGAAGCCTCCCGTATTCAGTCGGGCAACATAGAAATCGAGCTTGAAAAAACAAGTCTCAACATCATCATTGAGCAGACGGTGGATGAATTTGCCGAAAAGCTCGAGAAAAGTCTGCTTCTTCCCAGAATATCCATGCCCGAAGAAGATGTTTATATCATGGGCGACGGCAAGTGGCTGTGGGGCATTTTTGCGAATCTTTTCAATAATGCCTGCAAATACGCCGCCCCTGAAACAGACCTTGAAATTCAGCTTGATGTTATCGACCAAAAAGCAAGGGTCAGAATTTCCAACATCTCCAACAGCGAATTTGATGTTGAAGGCGAAGAATTGTTTGAACGCTTTGTAAGGGGCGACAGTTCAAGACACACCGAAGGTCACGGTCTCGGTCTTTCCATAGCCAGAAGTCTTACGGAAATGCAGAACGGCACAATGGATATTTCGGTTGCAGGCAACAGATTTGCCGCAATTCTTGATTTTGATATAACAGAATAAAAACCCACGGAGGATACAATGCACAGAAAAATAATTTCCGTTGTTCTTGCCGCAATGCTCGTTTCGGGTCTCACGGCTTGCCAAAAAATCTCATATGACATTGAAACAACAACCGCAGAGCAGACAACAACCGCACCCGTTACAACAACAGAGATTCCCACAACGGTAACAACAACTGCGCCCACAACCACCGTTGTTTCTACAACTCAAAAACCGACCACAACAAAGAAGCCGACCACCACCGGAAAGGTGACAACAACGGTCAAAAAGGTTGTAACAACAATTGCGCAGACAACCAAGGAAAACACCACAAGGAAGAACTCTTTGGGAATCATGAGCACAGACGAAAGAACAGAGAATGTTGCGCTCAAATACGGTGTTTACTGCTCAAGAGCAATCACAACAACATATATCACATACCTTGACGGCACAAAGGAAGTTTATGACGAAGATGTAACAGAGGTTTACACAAGAATCGGTTATTATGCAACATATGAGGACTTGCTTCCTGCCGCAAAAGAGAACAAAAAGAAATATAAATCCGAGATAAATGAAGTGCTCGGAATCATCAATTCCTGGCGTAAGGAAGCAGGTATCAAGCCGCTTGTTCTTGATGACACGCTTACAACAATTGCCAATGCAAGAGCCGAAGAGCTTGCATGGTCGGGCAGACATTCTCACTACAGACCCAACGGAAAATTCTTCTCGTCCATTCTCAAGGATGCAGGAATCACCAAGGGAAATGCAGGCGAGAACATCGGTTGGGGTTATCCTGATGCCGCTTCGGTCTGCGAAGCATGGAAAAATTCCCCGACCCACTACGAAAACATTATGAATCCCGACTTCACAAGAGTCGGTCTCGGCGTTGCGGCAGACCCCGACTCCACAAAAAAATTATGCTGGTCACAGCTCTTTATTGATAGCATGGAATAAGGTGATTTTATGGAAAAGACAGCAAAAAATGCGGGTGCGGATAACTACACTCCGTCGATACCGCAGTATTTTTCGTGGATAAACAACACAAACGAAGGCGCAACCGAAGAACAGACTCTCATCAACCTTGACTTTTTCAGATATCTCAAGGATACCTACGGCATGAATCTGCGCATTTATGCATGGGATGCAGGCAACTTCGACGGTGCAAGCGAAGGCTACGGCAATGTCAACAGCGAAAAATTCCGTGCGCAATATCCCGAAGGATATAAAAATGTTGTTGAAAAAGCAAAGGAAATCGGCATCCGCTTCGGTCTTTGGGGCAGTCCCGACGGTTTCGGCGACACTCCCGAAGAAGAAAAAGAGCGTTTTGATTTCTTTGTTCACCTTTGCCGTGATTATGATTTCGCTCTTTTCAAGCTTGACGGCGTTTGCGGTCATCTGCGCCCCGAAAAGGCCGGCGTTTTTGCGGATATGCTCAAGGAGTGCAGAAAATATTCGCCCGATCTTGTTGTCCTTAATCACCGCCTTAATTTCTTTGAAGCCGAAAAACATATCACAACCTATCTCTGGAACGGCGACGAAACCTATGTTGATATCCTTTCATGCAACAAACAGACAGCTATGCATCACAGGGGATTCATGTTCACAAGGGGTCATACCGATAATCTTGAGCGCCTTGCGGAAGACCACGGCGTGTGCATTTCGTCAAATATCGATTATTTTGAAGATGAACTGATTTATCAGGCATTCAACCGTTCACTCATCCTTGCTCCCGAAATCTACGGAAATCCGTGGCTCATGCGTGATGATGAGCTTCCGAAACTTGCAAGAATTTATAATCTCCATGCAAGGAATGCAAAAATCCTTGTCAACGGCATGATTCTGCCCGAAGAATACGGCAACAATGCATGCTCAAGGGGATGCGCCACAAAGAGATTCATTTCCACGGGTAACAACTCATGGGAAACCAAAACGGTAAAAATCAGAATCGGTGAAGATATTGGCATATCAACGGATCTGCCCGTTGCGGTCAACATTCATCATCCCTACGAAAAGCATCTCGGAATCTTCAGAACGGGCGATACCGTTGAGATTGAACTCATGCCTTTCCGTGCTTCTCTTATTGAAATTGCGGTTGAATCCGAAGCTGAACCCATGCTTCTCAACTGCGAATACGAAATAATAAAAGAAGAAAAAGACGGCACTCCCGTTGAAGTTAAAATCCTTAAAGATGAAAATATTGACATAAAAGAAAAAGCGCCGATTTATCTCGGCACTCTTGAAAACGGCGAAGCAAATCCCGAAAACGGCGAGCTTCTCTATGAATCGGCGATGTATGCAATCACAAACGATGCTCTTGAAAGCAGATCGCTCCGACGCTCGGGTGAAACCGCAATTCCCGAAGTCAAAGCCGCAAGAGATGCCTTCTTCGGTCAGAAAACATATAAGCTCAGGGGATGCGAAGCAAGGAATATGTTTGACGGCAGACCCGACACATTTTTTGACGGTCAGAGCAAGACATATCTTGACGAAAATCTGCGAATCAACGGCGGATGTCTGCGAGTTGATTTCGGCGAAGAAATCGAGTGCGACAGCGTTGAAATCGAATTTTTCCAGCCTGATTATCAGACCCGTGAAGTTGAAAATCAGAAGGTTACGCTCCGTGCCGAATATTCAACCGACCTTGAAAAATGGAACACTTCCGACCTTGTGAAAACAAGCATTTCCGACGATGATTTCACATCCGAAATCGTTATTTTTACCGTTCACACAACCTATGGCCTGCACGGGAAAAAGATGGTTGCAAGCTACGGAATCAACGGTAAAATCCGTTATCTGCGCATTGATAATCCCGTTGACAGAATCTATGCCGTAAGGCTCATAAAAGACGGCAAAACCCTTGATATCAAAGAGCCTTTCGCAAATAATATGCAGGCTCATTACCGCTATAAAAAAGTCCGCCTTGCAAAGAGCGGAGAAGTTGTTCTGCCTGCTTACAGAAACGGCTCAAAACTCGTTGTTGCCGTTGAAGGCGAGCATGACGAAGAGGGTGTTTATTGTGTTGCCGAAATCGGCTCAAAGCTCTGCGGTTTCCCCGAAAGAGCGCCCGATTACAAGGCAAATCAATGGGAACACCGTGTCTGCGGCACAAGCTCAAACAACACTTTCTTCCTTGAAATTCCCGAAGGTCTTGAAGGCGAAAAAATAAAAATTCACGCCGTTTTCTCCAACCGTTGGAAGGGCGAAAGAACGACGTGTAATGTGTATTTATGCGATAAGCATTGAGTTTTTATATACGGAGGTTATGTTATGAGAAAGGGAATCAAAAAAGCAATTTCGGCTCTTCTCGTTGCGGTTATGCTCTTCGGCATAGCACCGCTTTCGGGATTTGTGGGTCTTGATTTGCCGTCATTTGCAGAGATTTTCAACAGAAAAGCCGAAGCGGCAACATATAGCGGCACTTGCGGTGAGAATCTGATATGGACATTTAATGAATCAACAGGCGAGCTTGTCATCAGCGGCACTGGTGAGATGTATGATTGGTCATCTTCATCGGCTCCTTGGTATAAATACCGTGAATCAATAAAATCAGTAACAATCGGCAATAGTGTAACAAGCATAGGCAATTATGCATTTTGTTTATGCAAAAGCCTTACAAGCATAACAATCCCCGACAGCGTAACAACTATCGGTTATTATGCATTTAATTACTGCACCAGCCTTACAAGCGTAACAATCGGCAACAGCGTAACAACCATCGGTACTTCTGCATTTTGTGAGTGCAAAAGCCTTACAAACGTAACAATCGGCAACAGCGTAACAAAAATCGGTGATGCTGCATTTGAAAACTGCACCAGCCTCACAAGCGTAATAATCCCTGACAGCGTAACAACTATCGTTGGATTTGCATTTTACGGATGCGTAAGCCTTGAGAGTGTAGTTATCCCCGACAGCGTAACAACTATCGGTATTTCTGCATTTAGATACTGCACCAGCCTTACAAGCGTAACAATCGGCAACAGCGTAACAAACATAGGCCTTTATGCGTTTAATAATTGCGAAAGTCTTTCCGATGTTTATTACACAGGCATCGAAGCTGAATGGAATGCAATATCAATCGGTTCATATAACGAAGATTTAACAAACGCAACAATCCATTATAACTATGGCAAAGAACCGCCGACAGCCTTTGGGGAATGCGGTGAAAACCTTATCTGGAAATTCTATGAATCAACAGGCGAGCTTGTCATCAGCGGCACAGGCGATATGAAAGATTGGTCATTGCCATCATATGTTCCTTGGCATAATTACCGTGGATCAATAAAATCTGTAACAATCGGCAACGGAGCAACAACTATAGGTGATTTTGCGTTTGAATATTGCACAAGCCTTACAAGCGTTGAAATTGGCAACAGCGTAACGACCATAGGCGAGCGTTCATTTTATTATTGCTGGTTCACGAGCCTATCAATCCCCGACAGCGTAACGAGCATAGGTGCTGAAGCGTTCTCTGATTGTGTCCGTCTTGAAAGTCTAACAATCGGTAAAGGCGTGACGAGTATAGGCTATTGTTCATTCTTTAACTGCCACAACCTTGAAAGCTTAACAATTCCCGACAACGTAACAAACATAGGTGTTGCTGCATTCTCTCAGTGCAGAGATCTTGCAAATGTAAAAATCGGCAAAGGCGTGACGAGTATAGGTTCTGGTGTGTTCGATGACTGCAACAGCCTTACAAGCATAACAATTCCCGACAGTGTGACGAGCATAGGTGACAGGGCGTTCTGTGACTGCAACAGCCTTACAAGCATAACAATTCCCGACAGCGTAACAAGTATCGGAACTTCTGCTTTCTATAACTGCAACAGCCTTACAAGCATAACGGTAGATAAGAATAACAATAATTATTCAAGTGATGAATTCGGAGTGTTGTTTAACAAGGATAAAACTCAATTGATACAATATCCTATAGGAAACATAAGAACAACCTATACAATCCCCGACAGCGTAACAAGCATAAGTGAAAATGCATTCTATTACGGCAAAAACCTTGCAAGCGTAACAATCCCCGACAGCGTAACGAGCATAGGTGACAGTGCATTTAGCTGTTGCACAAGCCTTGCAAGAGTAACAATCCCCGACGGCGTGACGAGAATAGGTGACAGTGCATTTAGCTATTGCTCAAGCCTTGCGAGTGTAACAATCCCCAACAGCGTGAGTCGTATAGGTGATTGGGCGTTCGAATGTTGCACCAGTCTCAAAGACGTTTACTACGGCGGTACGCAAGCGGATTGGAACAAAATATCATTTGATGCAAACAACAACACTCTGCTTAATGCGAATATTCATTTCAACCATATTCATACAGTAAGCACGGTTAAAGAAAGCGTTGCAGCGACCTGTGATAAATCAGGATATAAAACAGGTGAGTGTGTCTGCGGATACAGCTTAACAGAAGAGATCCCTGCACTCAAGCATAAAGATACTCTCGTCAAGGTTGATGCAAAAGCACCCACCTGCACCGAAATCGGCTGGGATGCCTACGAATACTGCACAGCTTGTACTTATACAACTTATGTTGGAAAGGATGCACTCAAGCACGATATAGTAATCGACAAAGCAGTTGATGCAACCTGCACCGAAACGGGTCTCACCGCAGGTCAGCATTGCTCGAGATGTGACGATATGACAATCAAGCAGAATGTTATTCCTGCACTCAACCATAAAGATACTCTCGTCAAGGTTGATGCAAAAGCACCCACCTGCACCGAAATCGGCTGGGATGCCTACGAATACTGCACAGTTTGTACTTACACAACTTATGTTGAAAAGGATGCACTCAAGCACGATATTGTAATCGATAAAGCAGTTGAAGCAACCTGCACCTCAACGGGTCTCACCGAAGGTCAGCATTGCTCGAGATGTGACGATATGACGGTTGAGCAGGAAGTTGTTCCCGTTAAACTGCATAATCCCACAGAAAAATATGATTCTTCAAAGCATTGGAAGGAATGTGTCTGCGGTCTGAAAACCAACGAAGAAAACCATAGTTTCAACGGCGGAAATGTCTGCTCCTGCGGATACAGAAGAACAGTAAATGCAACTCTTTCAATCAAGAATAACATGGGTTCAAAAACAATCAATTACGGCGAAACCCTTAAGCTCACCGTTAATGTAACCAACAAACCCACAAATGCAAAAATTTATTGGTATGTTGACGGCGTCAAGCGTGCCGAAGGCGAGGTTTTCGACATCAGCTTTGAAAACGGCTCAAAGATTGTAACCGTAAAACTTGTTGATGCAAACGGCGTTGCTTATGAAGATTCAAACGGCAACGAAATATCCGATTCACAAACTGTAACTGTCAACGGCG
>JAZRJH010000113.1:0-2179 GCA_045645685.1 Acutalibacteraceae bacterium | reverse complement strand
TTGTTCGGTTATCATATTCCGAGAAAAGTTTGGAGCCGCTTTGGTAAGCGGCTCCTGCAACAGCGGATTTGTTTTCACTCCGCTTTTGTATTGATATTTGAAAATGGGTACAAGCTATTTTTTATCACTCTCCTATAATTTTAAAAATTGGGGTAGACGAAGTCGCAGGGGTGAAACCCTTGTCTGATGAAATCAGCGGAACTTTGTTCCGAGCATTTTTGAAGAAAATCGCAATTACACCGTCAACGGTGTATAATTGCGCACTTTTACAAAGTGGTGTTTTCAAACAAAAAACCGCCTCACTGAAAGTGAAACGGTTTGATGAAATGCATATTTGATTTTTGTTTCAATAATAAGTTCAACAAATTTGTATTTCTTGTTTTTTAGATACCATATAGAACAATTCCAAGTATTCCCGAAATTATCACAAGCAGAATCGATGAAAACTCTTTCTTTTTAATTTTGTTCCATATCATCGGTACAGCAAACATAACGGTAAGAATTACCAACGAACGCCAATCAAATGAGATTGCAGTTGTTTTTATTGTATCAATTCCGAAAAATACAGTTAATGCCATTGTAACCGCAACAGACAGAATAAGTCCACCGAGTGCGGGTCGCATTCCGGCAATGAAAGTTTTAATTGCAGGATATTTAAGAAGATTTTTTATAACTGCCGCAACAAGCAAGATTATGATGAATGACGGAAGCACAACGCCGATTGTTGCGAGAAGTGCACCGAGAAATCCAGCCTGTTCATAGCCGATATATGTTGCCATATTGACGGCAATCGGACCGGGTATAACCGTTTCAACGCCGACAAAGTTAAGCAGTTCTTCTTCGTTCATCCAACCGTAGGATAAAACGAATTCTCCGATAAGAGAAAGCATTGCATAACCACCGCCGAATGCAAATGCACCGACTTTCAGAAAGGTTAAAAAGAGTTGAAGATAAATCATTTCTTTTCTCCTTTCGCTTTTCTTGTTTTAACAATGAAAGCCAAAAGACCGATAACACCTGCGGCAAAAATAAACAGTACGGATGAAACGTGAATTTCTAAAAGAGTGCAGAGTATCATTGCTATGCAGGTGACAGAGAAAGCAGCTATATTCAGCGGAGTTTTCTTCATTTTTTTCAGCATTTTAAAGCCTGCTGAAGCAATCAGATAAACAACACATATCTGAATTCCATTGAATGCCGCAGCAACGATTGCGATATCCATAAATCGCTCATAAAAAACAGAAACGAAATACATAATCACAAACGAAGGTATGCAAATTCCCACCGTTGCAATAACTGCACCGAGAAAACCTTTCAGCTTATAGCCGATATATGTAGCAACATTAATTGCAATCGGTCCGGGTGTGCTTTCAGCAATGGCAACGACATCCATGAATTCGTCGTGTTCAATCCATTTTCTTTTTGTTATGAACTCATTTTCAAGCAATGCAATAATCGCATATCCTCCGCCAAAGGCAAAGCATCCGATTTTCAGCATTGATATAAACAGTTGTAATATAATACTCATTTTTTCAACTTCTTTTTGTTCTTACAAATTCTTATTTGCAGAGGTGATTATATCATACGCATACGCAAAACTCAACTACACATTTAATCAAAACCGGTTTCGTTGCTCTCTCTGAATTGTTCAATCGCTCTGCCGACTGCTTCGGGATGAAATGCAATTTTCAGAATTTCTTCAACCTGCTCGTCGGTCAGTTCGTTGGGACAACCGAGAAATTTTTCAAGCATTGCTCCACGGGTGCAGAGTCTGTGAGTGCGTTCTTTTCGTGTCAGCAAATTTATCTGTGACTCATAATATTTGCTTTTGTTATGCAACACCTTCAGTTCTGCTTCGCCCTTCGATAACATTTGACGAAGTTCGTCAATGGATTTGTTGCTGAGATTTATATTTGACATTAATTATCATCTCTTTTCTGTTTTAGAATATAAGGAAACCGCTTCACAAAAAGTGAAACGGTTTGATGAAATGTATTTGATTTTTGTTTCAATAATTAGTTCGACAAATTGGAATTTATCAGATACGATTACTCGTTCAGAGTTTATCCGCGGCATTTATACGCAGAACCATATCGGTTGCCTTCGGTCTGTCGCCGATATAATATGTGCCGAATCTTGTAGCGGTAAATTCATATTCTTCGGAGTATTCACCGCTGAT
>JAZRJH010000112.1:0-8735 GCA_045645685.1 Acutalibacteraceae bacterium | reverse complement strand
TTTCTGTGTTTATAACACCGAATCCCTGCTTCGCCTTCGCGAGGCTGTAGGCCCCGAAATCGGCGCAAACTTTGACCCCAGCCACCTTATCTGGCAGGGCATGGACCCCGTTGCATGCGTTCGCAAGCTCGGCGATGCAATTTTCCACTTCCATGCAAAGGACACCAAGATTGATAAATATAACACCGCAGTCAACGGCGTGCTTGACAACAAGCCCTACGGCGATGAGATTAACCGCTCGTGGATTTTCCGCTCCGTCGGCTACGGCAACGACTATTCATATTGGAAAGACCTTATTTCCAACCTGCGCATGGTCGGTTATGACTATGCAATCAGCATTGAGCATGAAGATTCGCTCATGAGCCAGAACGAAGGACTTTCAAAGGCTGTTTCATTCCTTAAGAATATTATTCTTACTGAATCAACAGGCGAAATGTGGTGGGTTTGAGTTTCGCGAAGCGAAACAGTGATATACGCTTTACAGCGTGTGAAATATTGCTTTGCAATGTGAAATTCATGCTGCGCATGAGTGATATTCGCCTTGCGGCGAGTTAAGGACGGGTTTCACCCGTACCCATTTTAAAAAGGAAGCGATACCATGATTAACAATAAATTCGGCTGTGCCGTTATCGGTTACGGCGGTATGGGCGGTTGGCACGCAAGCAAAATCAAGGAAGAAATGGGCGAATTTGCCGAGCTTGTAGGCGTTTTCGACATTAATCCCGAAAGAAAAAAGGTTGCTGATGAAGAAGGAATGTATTTTTTCTCTTCAAGAGAAGAACTTCTTTCTGATGAGCGTATCGACATTGTAACAATTGCAACTCCTAATGATGTTCACAAGGAAATTGCAATTGATGCCATGCGCCACGGCAAGAATGTTATCAGCGAAAAACCCGTTACTCTCTGCACCGCAGACCTTGAAGAAATGATTGCTTGTGCAAAAGAAACAGGCAAGCTCTTCACCGTTCATCAGAACAGACGCTGGGATGAAGATTATCTCACGATGAAGAAGCTCTTTGATGAGAACACACTCGGCAATGTTTTTCGCATTGAGCATCGTGTTCAGGGCTCAAGAGGTGTTCCGGGAGATTGGAGAAATCAGCCGCAGCACGGCGGCGGAATGGTTTTTGACTGGGGTATTCATCTGCTTGACCAGGCACTCATGATGACTCTTCCCAGAAAACTCAAGTCAGTTTATGCTGAGCTTACAAACGTTACCAACGAAAACTGCGATGACGGATTCCGAACAACTCTTATTTTTGATGACGGTCTTTCGTTCTATGTTGAGGTTACAACAAGCAACTTCATTGAGCTTCCTCTTTGGTATATGCTTGGTGAAAACGGAACTGCGGTTGTTAATGACTGGCAATGGAACGGAAAAATTGTTATGGTTTCCGACTGGGAAAACAGAGATGCTGTTCCCATCGTTGCAGGTGCAGGCATAACAAAGACAATGGCACCCAGAACCGATGACACAATCGAAACTTATCCGCTTCCTGTTCAGAAAGCTGAATGGATTCAGTACTACAAGAATATCTTCGCTTATCTTAAAGGTGAGGAAGATATAATAGTAACCCACGACCAGCAGCGCAGACTCATGCGCCTTGTTGAAGCGATTTTTGAATCGGGTAAAACAAATAAGGTTATTGAGTTCAATGATATAATTTAAGGCATAAAAATAACGCCGTCGGAAATCCGACGGCGTTTTATTTTTGATTATTCAGCTGTTGTTTCGGGAACTGTTCTGTCGATTGAATACTTAACAGCGTTTCTGTAACGGAATGTTACGGGAACGGTACCCATATCAGCAAGAGTGCCTGCACCTGTTACTTCTGTTTTAACATCGATGTTCTTGACATACTCGATTGAAAGAACTTCGTCTGTTTCAACGTGAGCTGTGATGATAATCTGGCAATCCTTGTATTCGAGAGTGGGCTGAGCAACTGTCATATAGTTTTCAGCCTTCTTGAACTCTGTGAGAACATCTTCAACGTTGCCCATGTCATATGCCTTCTCAAGAGTTGCGGGAAGAGTGGGGGACTTGAGATTAACTGTGATTGTTCTGATAAGTTCGTTATCAACACAAGTTGCGCTTTCGATATCTTCAAGAGTAAGTGAGCTTACATAGCTTTCGCCCTTAACGGGAAGAAATGCAGCGAGATCTTCGCCGTATTCAAGTGTTGCGCCGTCGTTGTGGAGCATATAGCTGTCAAGAGAAGTGATAGCAGCGTTGAGGTAATCGTTTTCGCTCATTGCGATGTCGTTGCCTTCAGCATCCTTTGCTTTGCCGATGCTCTTATCCTGGCTCATTTCAACCTTAGCAGTTGCACCCTTTACTTCATTAACATGAAGATTGAAGTATTCAAAAATTGATGCTGTGTTAGCTGCGAGAGCTTCAGGTGAATATGTTGTGTCTGTGATAACCTGGCTTTCCTCGTCGATAGATGTTGTGATATCGGTGGAAAGAGGAGTCTTGACATTGATAGTTGTGGTTGTGGTTTCTTCTTCTTCTGTTGTTCCTGAGCAGCCTGCAAAACCGAAGAGCATTGCGAAAACAAGAACAACGCTGATTATTGCGAGAATCTTTTTGTTCATATTAGACAGTCTCCTTTTGCGGATTATAATAGAAACATTATAGCATATTAAACGCTAAATTACATCCAAAATTTGATAAATAAAAATTTTTGTTGAAAGTGAAAAAATTGAGAGCTTTCACTTTGTAGAAAATACACAATGAATTATACGTTAAGCCCCTTTTCATCATAAAGGAATGCAGTTTCAAGGCAGATTCCGAGACCTGCTTCAAGAGTTTTGAGATCGAGATTTTCGTGTGTATCAAGTCTTGTGTGATAATAACGTGCGGGTGCAGGATCCATTGCGGCGAATGCGGCAGCCTTCATTTTCTTGCTCTTTGAAATTGCTGCGGCATCTGTTGCGCCGAGGGAAACTGTGAGATAGGGGAGATTTTCATGACCTGCGATGTTGCCTGCTTCTCTCATAAGATTGCAGACTTCCGCATCATTTTTAACAATTCCGCTCATATCCTTATTATATATACCCATGAAATCGAAATCACGGATTGTATCAAGAGCAATAAAGATAGTTTCAACATCCGAGAATTCGTCGGCGTGTTTTTTGATGAAATCTTTTGAGCCGCGAAGACCCGTTTCTTCTGAGCCTGTGCAGAGCGCAACAACTTCTGTGTTTTCAAGGCGGATATCGTTATCCTGCATGAATTTGAGAATTGCGATTGAAGTGAAGCAACCTGTAAGGTCGTCGTTTGCGCCTTCAACAACACGGTTCTTATCATACATAAGAATTGCTGTGATGAAGAAAATGATGAAGAAAATCATGATATAGCTTAGAATATCAACAGTAAGAGTTGAGATGAATGCAGGGTCGGTATAAGATTTAACAAGAACAACGATGCTTGTAACGAGAGAGTATACAAGACCGAGAATTGCGCCGCCGAGTGTTGCAATAAGAAGTTTCGGACCGCCGAGATAGCTGAAACGCCATTCCATGGAGGAGTCGGCATGGCCTGCAAAGATAATGCGGCGTTTTGTTTCGCCCGAGGCTTTTCTGATACCGTAGGTGTTATATGATGTTTTTTTCGGAGTGAATTTATCGAGTGTTTCCATGTAGAAAACAAATTCGGTGATTCCGAAGAAAAGACAGAAAATTGCAATTGCAACGGGTGCAATCAAAAGAGCTGCTATCTCAAAAAACTGCGCAACAAAGAAAAGTGCTGTTGCAATAATCATGAGTGTACCTGACATGGGAATCCAGCCGAGAAATGCCTTGGGATGAACGCTGAAGGAATCAACCTTGACATCATCAGAGCAGGTTTTAAGTTCTTCAGCCATGAATTCAATGCTCTGCTTTTCAGCTTCGCTTCCCGAAAAACGGGGACCGATTTCCTTGCATACCTTCTTGATTGCCCTTGCGGCATAGTTGGTGTACATTCTTCTTTCGGATGGATAATTTTTAACGCTTTCGTTTGCTTTCAAAACGAAACACTCCTTTCATTTTCTTTCCCGAATGAAATAATTATAAATGTAATATTTTTATTAATAATGCGGTTTTTATTTGACAACCGCAGGTTTTCGGATTAATATAAATAGGTAAAATATCTGAACGAGGTAGGTTTTAATGAAAAAAACTCTTTCGATAATTCTTTTCGGAATTCTTGCTGTTGTGCTTATCGGTTACGGTGCTGTGACACTTCTTTCGGATAACAATCCGACAGTTGAGGGCTCGCCGATTGAAGAAGAAACAACGAAGAAGCCGTCATTTCTTGACGCTTTTGTTGAAGTGACAGAAGAGATAACCGAAGTGCAGACAACCGCGCCGAAGAAAATTGAGAATTATGCATATGCCTATGCGGGATTTGAACCTGCCTATGCAAATGTTGATATTGATGACTGGAAGATGCTTCTCGTCAACAGAGATTACATTCTTCCCGATGGTTTTGAAGTTGAGCTTGCGCCCTGCATCACCGATGACCCCGACAGTCTGAAGCTTGATTACCGAGTTGCTCCGCATTACAATGCTATGTATAAAGCGGCGCTTGAAGACGGCGTTGAACTTGTTCCCGTTTCGGGTTACCGTTCGGTTGAGCGTCAGCAAAGAAACTTTGAAAACAAGATTGATAAATATCTCAATCAGGGTTACGGAAAAATCGAAGCCACACAGATGGCGGCAACAATCATTCTTCCCCCGGGCACAAGCGAACACAATGCGGGTCTTGCAATGGATATCTGCAGCCTTGAGCAGGATTTTGAAGAAACCAAAGAGTTCAGATGGCTTTCTGAAAATGCTGCTGACTACGGATTCATTCTTCGTTACCCCGAAGATAAGCAGGATATCACAAAAATTATTTATGAACCCTGGCATTGGAGATATGTCGGAGTTGAAACCGCAAAGGCCATAAAGGCGAGCGGTCAGTGTTTCGAAGAATATATGGGCGTTGTTTAAGGTTTGCGCTTATTCTCCGCTTCACCGCCCTCGGCAATGTTCTCTCTTTTGAGAACAACCAGAACGGTTCTGAACAAAATTTTTATATCGAACAAAATGCTCTGTTTGTCAATGTATTCTTTGTCAAACAGGGCTTTTTCTTCTATTGTAAGACTGTCTCTTCCGTTAATCTGTGCCCAACCGGTTATGCCGGGTCTCACAGAATAAACATTGTAGTCTTTTCTCAAAGCTCTGATTTCTTTTTCTTCGGGGATAAGGGGGCGGGGTCCCACAAAACTCATGTCACCGATAAGAACATTCACCAATTGCGGAAGTTCATCAAGACTTGTTTTGCGGAGAATCCTGCCGCTTTTTGTTATATATTTCTCGGAGTCGGTAAGCTCTGCCGTTGCAACGTTTCTGACTCCTCTGCGCATTGTTCTGAACTTATAAATATAGAAAAGCTTATTGTCTTTTCCGACTCTGTACTGCCTGAAAATAACGGGAGAACCCGCGTCGATAAGCACGATAAGGCTTATCAGCAGAAACAATGGGAAAAGAATGATGATGAGAATAAGACTCACCGTAAAATCAAAAGCTCTTTTCATTCATACACCTCATTTTGACCAGAATATGTGGTCTTTTACGAGAACTGCTCTGACGGGTGCGCCTTCAAGTCCGTCGTAGCAAACGGGCGGCGCCATGAGAAAATATTCGCCTGCATTAACATTTGAAAGATCAAGTCCTTCAAGAACGGAAACGCCGCCGAGCAAGAATGCTTTGTGCGGCCCCGTCTGATTGCCTTTGCAACCGACGGAAAGCGAATCCGTGCCTATGAGAAGAAGTCCTCTGTCGGCGAGTTCCTGAGCGGATGAATCCATAAAAAATGCCTTTCCGTTTCCTTTTATAAGAAGACGCTCGCATTTTTGGGGGAAATACTTATCAACATATTCACCCGTGATAACTCCGTCGGGAACTTCGATAACCCTGCAAGGGCCGATAAACGGCTCGAGCGGAAGTTCGTCGATTGTTTTGCCGCCGTCAACAAAGTGAAGCGGTGCATCCGCATGGGTCGCCGTGTGTGAACACGCATGAACCGCAGTCAGATTGCAATCGGAGTTTTCGCCGATTTCCGAAAGGATTTCTGCTTCGGGTTTCGGGTCGCCGGGATAAACATCGCTCTGAAAAAACTTACGGGAAATATCTATGATTTCCATATTACTGTCCCTTCAATGACTCCATTTTAAGATAAGCGTTGATGAAGCCGTCGATATCGCCGTCCATAACAGCGTTGATATTACCCGCTTCAAAACTTGTTCTGTGGTCTTTAACAAGAGTGTAGGGCATGAAAACATAGGAACGGATCTGGCTGCCCCATGCGATTTCACGCTGTTCGCCCTTGATATCGTCAATCTTGTCAAGATGTTCTCTTTCCTTGATTTCGATAAGCTTTGATTTGAGCATCTTCATTGCAACGTCTCTGTTCTGATGCTGGCTTCTTTCAACCTGGCATGCGCACACGATACCTGTGGGGATATGTGTGATACGGACCGCAGATGATGTTTTGTTAACCTTCTGACCGCCTGCACCGCTTGAACGGTAGTAGTCAATGCGAAGATCATCGGGGTTGATTTCAACTTCAACAGTATCGTCGATTTCAGGCATAACTTCAAGTGAAGCGAATGATGTGTGTCGTCTGCCCGAAGCATCGAAAGGTGAAACACGGACAAGTCTGTGAACACCCATTTCGCCCTTGAGATAGCCGTAAGCGTTTTCGCCCTCAACAACAAGAACTGCGGATTTGAGACCTGCTTCGTCGCCGTCAAGGAAGTCAATCATGCTCACCTTGAAGCCGTGCTTTTCGCCCCAATGCTGATACATTCTTACGAGCATCTGATTCCAGTCCTGAGCTTCTGTTCCGCCTGCGCCTGCATGGAATGTGAGAATCGCATTCTTTGCATCGTATTCGCCTGAAAGAAGAGTGCTGAGAATCATTGCTTCAAGTTTTTCGACGAAAGCGTCAACGCTTGATGTGCATTCTTCGAGCATATCAAGGTCTTCTTCTTCGTTTGAAAGCTCAATAAGAACGAGTGCGTCGTTATATTCGTTTTCGAGTGAGTTATATGCGCCGACCTTGTTCTTGAGCTGGCTGATTCTCTGCTGAACCTTCTGGGAATTTGCAAGGTCGTTCCAGAAACCGTCCTGAGCGGTCTGTTCTTCGAGCTCTGCGATTTCTTTATTCATATCGTCAAGACCGAGAGCGTCACGAAGCTGCTTTAATTTTTCTTCATAATCAAGAAGAGAAAGTCTTAATTCTTCAAACTGAACCATAAAAAATCTCCTGATGCATATTATTTCATCCTATATTATAACTAAATATAAACAGTTTGTAAAGAAGTTTAAATATTTTTTAATTAATAATTGCAATTTATCCGAATATTAGTTACAATATATTGGAACGAAAACTTAATCAAAGGAGGACTAATGTCCGTGAATTATGAAAATCTGACCTGTCAGCATTGCTCAAATCAGATGCATGACGGTGAAGATATAGTTGTTTGCCCTATATGTGCAACTCCGCAACACAGAGAATGCTGGATGCAGGCAGGCCATTGCGCAAACGATGCTCTTCATGCATCGGGATATGTGTGGCAGAGAGAAAATAAAAATCAGTCAACCGAAAAAGAGCCGGAGGTTTCTGCGGATTCAAGAGTGTGTCACATCTGCGGAAGCGAAAACCCCGAAGACAGTCTGCATTGCGGAAATTGCGGCGCTCTTTTCGGAGAAATTGCAAAATCCGACCCCGTTTGTTCTTATTGCGGAACAAAGAATGATTCCGATGCACGCCATTGCAAAAACTGCGGCGCACCGCTCACCGCACAAGGCGCTGCTTTTAATGTGAATCCGTATCTGAGAAATTCCGAATTCAAGGAAAATGACCTGATTGCAGGTCAGAAAGCCGGCGATATTTCAATTTTTGTTCAGGCAAGTTCACACCGTTATCTGAAAAAATTCAGAAGATTTGCCGACGGAAAGAAGTTCTCTTTCAATTTTGCCGCATTCTTTTTTGCGCCGTATTGGTTCTTTTACAGAAAACTTTATAAAGCAGGCGCATTTTTCATTGTGCTTTTTGCAACAGTATCGTTGATGCTTACGGGGCTTTCGACGGATGTTTCGCTTTATGCAGATGAATTTCTGACCGCTTACGGAACATTTGATTATCAGAATGCAACCGAAGAAGAAATTCTTGCATATGAAGCAGAAGTTGAAAAAGGAAGCCTGGAGTTTTTCAACAAGGCAAAGAAACCGCTTGCGATAATTGCAGCGGTCAATTTCGGAATGAGCCTTATTGCGGCGCTTGTCGCAGACAGACTCTACTATAAAAAAGTTTTTGAAGATATGAAAGCCATAAACGATGCGGTAAGAGAAGAAAATATGAGAAGACTCATGCTTGCAAGAAAAGGCGGACTTTCCGCTTTCGGCTTTGCGCTGAGCGTTCTCGGATATAATGCATTCGTAAATCTTATGGTCTATGCGGCCGATTTTATAACACAGTTTTAATCAGGAGGGTTAACAAATGAAAGTCAGAAAAGCGATTATTCCTGCAGCAGGTCTCGGAACAAGAGTTCTCCCTGCATCAAAATCAGTTCCCAAGGAAATGCTCAATATCGTTGATAAGCCTGCAATCCAGTATATCGTTGAGGAAGCTGTTGCGGCAGGAATCGAAGATATTCTTATCATCACAAACAGAGGCAAGGGTGCAATCGAAGACCATTTCG
>JAZRJH010000111.1:0-21750 GCA_045645685.1 Acutalibacteraceae bacterium | reverse complement strand
TTCGTGTTTTCTCATTATTTCTTTGAATTCAACTCTTTCCGCAACTTCGATAACCTGCTCAAAAACATTGCCTGCATATTTGCAGATGCCCTCAAAATCTCCCTTTTCGCAGGCATCGAGCATTCTCATGCTGTCGGGTCTGTAAAGATAAGTGCTGTCTGCTGCAGCATAGGCTTCTGCGGTTGAAACACCTGCTTCGGGTTTTGCAAGAACAATAAAACAGTCCTTTAAAGGCTCAAGCGGTGAAAGAATTCCGCCTGTGTTCTGCGAAAGGCAGGTTCCGCCCTTGATGCAGAAAGGAACATCGCTTCCGACCAAAAGACCCGTTTTGCAAAGGTCATATTCGGGAAGATTTGTTTCGTAAAGCTTATCGAGCGCAACAACAACCGCTGCCGCATCCGCACTTCCTCCTGCAAGACCTGCAGCAAAGGGAATTCTTTTTTCTATGTGAATTTTAACATTTGGTTCAATGTTATATTTTTTGCAGAATGCCGACGCCGCTTTGTATGCGATATTTTTTTCGTCGCAAGGAAGTTTTGCTTCGGAGCAAGTGAGAAAAATTCCGTTTTCTTCAGCTTTTTCAACGGTGACTGTGTCATAAAGGCCAACAGTCTGCATAACCATGAAAAGGCTGTGATATCCGTTGTCGAGTTTGCCGATTATGTCAAGAAAAAGATTGATTTTAGCGGGAGCATTAACCGTTATTTTCATTGTTATTTCTCCTATTCAATGGGAATAAGCGTGGGTGTTCTTCCCTGATAAACCGCAACCTTATCAAATCCGCATTTAAGCGCAAGTTCATATCCCTGCTCAATTCCTGCGCCGAGATGCTCGGCATAATGCGCATCCGAGCCGATTGTTATCAGTTTTCCGCCAAGTTCTTTGTATCTTCGGATAATGTTTTCGTCGGGTGATGTGAGTCCGATTGGCTTGCGCAGACCGCCCGTGTTGATTTCAAGAGCGGTTTTGTTCCTGATAAGAGTCACAAGTATTTCGTCAATTATTTCTGAAAATTTCGTCATATCAACGCTCTTGCCGTAGTTTCCGCAGATGTATCGGAGCGGATATGTAAGATGAGCAAGAGTGTCAAATTTTGCCCATTCGGCAAGTTTCAATTCCAACTCGAAATACTGACGGAGCAAATCCATGTAATCAATATTTTCGTCGCTGAAATCCATATAATAAAAATCCTGCATATCGGGCAGATTGTGAATCGAACCGATAATGAAATCATAATTCATCATTTCGATGAGCTTTTCAGAAAGCGGTTTGTTATAAACGGGCTGACCGAGTTCTGCACCGACGCATACCATAAGTTTTCCGCTGAATGCCGAGCGGGCTTTTGCAATTTCGAAATACGACTGAATTGCCGTGCGGTCAAAATTGCCTTTGTAAAATGCATCCATTTCAAGGTGGTCTGTGAATGCAATTGCTCTCAGACCGTTCATGCAAGCAGTTTCGCAAAGATACATCGTTGAGTGATGACCGTCAAATGAATTGTCGGTGTGAGTATGCAGATCAACAAGATTTTTAAAAGCCATGGGAATCACCTCTTTTTATATAATACCATATATTTTCAATTTGCAACAGATAAAATCAAAAAAATATTGTTAAACATCTCAAAATATGATAAAATATCAAAAACAAAGGGAGGCGCAGAGATGAAAATTATCGTTACGGGTTCAAAAGGTCAGCTTGGTACGGATGTTGTTGCCGGGCTTGTCAGAAACGGAATTGAACCCATTGAAGCCGATCTTCCCGAGCTTGATATAACCGATTCCGATGCGGTTGAAGCTCTTATTTCGCAGAGCAATGCCGATGCAGTTATACATTGTGCCGCTTTTACTAATGTTGATATAGCCGAAACGGACAGAGAAATCTGTCACAGAATAAATGCCGAAGGCACTCTGAATATTGCCCGTTCGTGTTCAGAACATAATATCAAAATGCTCTATATAAGCACGGATTATGTTTTCAGCGGAGAAGGCGAAGTTCCTTTTGAAACCAACGGTGAAACGCTTCCTTGCAACTATTACGGAGAATCAAAACTTGCAGGCGAAAAAGCCGTAGCTGAGAATTGCGCCAAATATTTCATAGTCAGAATTTCATGGGTTTTCGGCGAAAACGGAAAGAATTTTGTGAAAACAATGCTCCGTCTTTCGGGTGAGAGAGATGAAATAACCGTTGTCAATGACCAGATCGGCTCGCCGACATATACCAAAGACCTTTCGAAGCTCCTTTGCGAAATGATTGTTACCGAAAAGTACGGAGTATATCATGCCACAAACGAAGGCTTCTGCAGTTGGGCTGAATTTGCTTCGGAAATCATGGCGATGTCAGGCGCAAAAACAAAAATAATACCCGTGACAAGCGCTGAATACAAATCCGTTGCAAAGAGACCTTCGAATTCAAGGCTCTCAAAATCATGCCTTGATAATGCAGGTTTTGACCGTTTGCCTCATTGGAAGGATGCGTTGGAAAGATTTCTCAAAAATATTAATTGAATTTAAATTTTAACCGCACCGTCATTGTTTTTCTGTTTAAGACTTGCAATGAGGTGCGTTTTATATTATAATTACAATATATATTTATGACTATAATGGAAAGGAGCGGCTTATGAGCGAAGAAATCAAAAAAGAGAACAAAAGCGGTATGAGCCGCCCCGAATCTCACGATAATGTTACAGACGGATTTTTTGATCTTGATACTATCTACAGCAAAGAAACCAAAAAGAAACCCGTAAGGTCAAGAGAAGATGAACTCCGTATAAAAGAAGCAAGGCTCAGAGCAAGAGAAGAAGCACGCCGAAAACTTGAAATGCAGGCGATAAAAGAAGATATCGAAAGAAGATATTCGCTTCAGCTTGAAGATGCACAAAGCAAGATTGAGCCTGAAAAGAAAGAAGAAAAGCGATCTTCATTGAGCGGAAGGCTTATGCCTGAAATTGACGAGCATGAAGTTGTTCGTGAAGAACTTGAGCATATCGACAGCATCATCAATGCTGATGCACCTGCCGAGAAAGAAGCTCCGACCGTCAAAAAAACGGTAAGAAAGAAAAAAGAAAAAGTTTCAAAGACCAAAACAAAAAAAGAAGAAACATTTGATTTGTCCGAAGAAAGTGCATTTTACTGCTTGTTCTATAATTTCGGAAACACAATATATGATATCTGCGCCTATGTTTTAGGCTTAATATTCAGAATTATAAGATTTCCGTTTGCAAGAATTTATAAGGCATTTTCAAGAGCAACCGAAAAGACGAAGAGAAATGTTCAGAACAGAATAAGAGCTACACTTCGTGAAATGGTAAATTTCAGAAGAGAAATAAAAGCTGCAGGCAAAACCATAAAGTCGGCGCTCAGAAAGCCGCTTACAATTCCGAAAGTGCTTGTCCGTTATGTGAAAGAGGCGTTCAGCCGTCATGATAACCTGCTCAGAACAATTTTCAACTATCTTCTCCCTCTTGCATCGCTCACAGTTTTGCTTGTAACGATAAATTATTGGAACAGCGTAACCTTTGCCCTTGAAGTTATTTATAACGGGCAGAGTCTCGGATATATCAGCGATGAAGCTGTTTATATCGAAGCGAAGGATTTGGTTAAGGCTCGCCTTGATTCGGGTGCTTATGACACAGAGAATGTTGATGTTACCATTGCAGGCTCTCCTGCGGCAGACCTTAACAGTGCGCAGTATTCGTTGACTCTTGTTTCACTTGATGAGCTTAACGATGCTGAAGCGATATCCGACAAGATGATTGAAAATTCGGTTGATAACCTTACTCATGCCTGCGGCGTTTATATCGACGGTGAATTTATCTGTGCCGTCAAAAATGAAGCGGATGCTAAAACCGTATTTTATGATTACCTTGCTCCCTATGAAGCGGAAGCTCAGGCAAACAACTATGTTGTCGGCTTTGCGCAGACCATAGACTATGTTCAGGGACTTTACCGTGATAACGCAAGCGTTATGTGGGATGCAAATCGTCTCACAAATGCAATCAAGGGCACAAGCGGTCAGGAAAAAACTCACACATTCACCGCAGAAGATACCATTGAATCCGTTGCAGGAGTTTACGGCGTTTCCGAAGAATATATCAGAAATCTTAATCCCGGAACTGATTGGGAAAATATGAAACCCGGCGATGTTATCAAGGTTCAGAAAACCGAAGGCACGGAAAAACTTGTCAGCGTCAAGAAAACAGTAACAACAACATCAACAAGAGAAATTGAGTTTGATACTGTCCGAAGACGAGATGCAACCAAATACAGCGGCTACAGACAGGTCACTCAAAAGGGTATCAATGGTACGGAAAGAGTCACAAAAACCCAGATTTATATTGACGGCGTTCTGGATGATATCAATTATGATTACGAAACCATCAAAGAGCCTGTTGATGAAATCGTTGTTGTGGGCACAAGAACATCATACAACGGTGTTTATATCGGTTCTGCATCCAAGAAAGGTTTCTTATGGCCTGCGCCGAGTTGCCACTATGTAAGTTCGGCATACGGTTGGCGAAGCAGGGGATGGCACAAGGGTATTGACCTTGTACGCTCAGGCGGCGGTGCGCTCGGCACTCCCGTTATCGCTTCAAGAAGCGGCAGAGTAGAAGTCGTTCAGCGAAGCAATTCGGGTTACGGCAATATGATTCTTATCAATCATGGCGACGGATACAAAACCCGATATGCTCATCTTGTTTCAGGTTCAATGACGGTTTCCGTCGGCGACTATGTTGAGGCAGGAAAAACCATAGGCAAGGTTGGTTCAACAGGCAACTCAACCGGACCGCACCTTCATTTCGAAGTCATTTATAACGGAGAAACCTATAACCCTGCAAACTATATTTATTAAAATTTTCCGCCCGATGCGAAAGCGTCGGGCATTTTTTTGTATGACAGAAGAATTTGCGGTGAATAATATAGTTGAATCTGAAAACGGAGGAAAATTTATGTTTAAAAAATTTGTTTCTGTTATTTTGGCAGCAGCCGTTTTGCTCTGTGTGTTCACCGCTTGCAACGGCAATAAAAACACGGTCACATCCGATGTCGGTCAGAACGGTACGCAGAGCGTCAAGGAAATCAGATATCTCAATTTCAAGCCTGAAATTGCAGAAATCTATGACGAAATTGCTGCTGAATACGAAAAAGAAACGGGAGTCACACTTATCGTTGAAACTGCCGCTTCGGGAACTTATGAATCAACTCTTACCGCAAGAATGGCAACGAGCGAGGCACCCACAATTTTTCAGGTCAACGGCCCGATTGGTTATGCTTCATGGTCTGAATATTGTGCTGACCTTTCGGACACAGAGCTTTATGCTCATCTCAAGGACAAATCACTCGCAATCAAATCAAACGGGAAAGTTTACGGCATTCCTTATGTGGTTGAAGGCTACGGAATAATTTATAACGAAAAAATTCTTGAAAAATATTTTGCATTGCCTGAAAAAGCAACCGATTATAATTCGGCTGATGAAATAACAAGCTATGATGCGCTCAAGGCTGTTGTTGAAGATATGCAGAAAAACAAAGAGAAACTCGGCATTCAGGGCGTTTTTGCCGCAACATCGCTCAAAACAGGAGAGGATTGGAGATGGCAGACCCATCTGATGAATATACCGCTTTCGATTGAATTCAACGACAAGGGCGTTGATTTTACGGGAGACGGCTATAAAACAATTGACTTTGCATATTCCGAAAATTTCAAAAATATCTTTGACCTTTATCTGAATAATTCAACAACCGACAAAAGGCAGCTCGGCACTCTTGACGTAACATCATCCATGGCAGAATTTGCGCTCGGCAAGTGTGCCATGGTTCAGAACGGAAATTGGGGTGCATCGCAGATTCTGGGTGTTTCAGGCAATACCGTTTCGGCAGAAGATATCAGGTTCATGCCGATTTATATGGGCATTCCCGGCGAAGAAAACACGGGACTTTGCATCGGAACGGAAAATTATATCTGCATAAATTCAAAAGCAAGTGCCGAAGAACAAAAAGCGGCGGCTGATTTTCTCTGGTGGCTTTTCAGTTCGGAAAAAGGCAAAAAATATGTAACGGAAAAGCTCGGATTCATTTCGCCTTTTGATACTTTTTCTCAGGATGAAACTCCCGATGACCCCCTTGCAAGAGAAGTTGTGAGATGGATGAATATGGATAATGTTACAAATATTCCTTGGAATTTCACAGTTTTTCCAAGTGTGAATTATAAAGATACTCTCGGCGCATCACTTCTTAAATATGCGCAGGGTTCGTTGCCATGGGAAGAAGTCAAAAAAATCGCCGTTGAAGAATGGAAGAATGAATTCGGGGCATAATTTTATCAGCAATAATCCTCGGAGTTGATAAAATGCAGAAATCCTTAAAAAAGTATTTTCCTGTTTTTATTTTGCCGACTCTTGCCGCTTTTGCTGTTTCATTTGTTATTCCGTTTGTGATGGGTGTTTATCTTTCGTTCACGGAATTCAAAATTGTCAGTGAAAGTGAGTGGGTCGGCATTGCAAACTACATCAGAATTTTCACATCGGATAAAACTTTTCTCAATGCCCTTTGGCTGACGGTAAAATTCACGGTTGTTTCCGTCATAACGGTTAATATCATAGCGTTTGCAATTGCCCTTTTGCTCACAAGGGGAATCCGCGGCACAAACCTGTTCAGAACGGTGTTTTTTGTTCCGAATCTTATCGGAGGAATTGTTCTCGGTCATATCTGGAGTCTTATCATCAACGGAGTGCTCGGATATTTCGGAGTTGATATAACCTATAATCCCGATTACGGATTTTGGGGTCTTGTTGTGCTGATGAACTGGCAACTTATCGGATATATGATGATTATTTATATTGCAGGCATTCAGAATATACCCGAAAATCTCAGCGAAGCCGCAGCAATCGACGGTGCTTCGCCGATTCAGACACTTGTTCATGTAACAATTCCTATGGTTATGCCGTCGGTCACAATCTGCACTTTTCTGACCCTCACCAATTCATTCAAGCTCTTTGACCAGAATCTTGCCTTGACGGGCAAAGCGCCCGAAAATTCACTCCTTGCGCTTGATATTTACAAAACATTTTATGACCACACGGGAATCAGACTTGCACAATGGCACGGAATGGGTCAGGCAAAAGCGGTTATATTTTTTCTGCTTGTTGCCGTTATCGCATTCATTCAGCTCCGTGCAACACGGCAAAAGGAGGTTGAGCATTGATGAAATCCAAAGGCTCATTCGGCAGGGGTCTTGTCTATGTTCTATTGTTCTTTCTTGCCGTTGTTTTTCTTGCGCCGATTATAATAATTCTTATTAATTCCGTAAAAGGCAATTTCTATATATCGTCAACGCCGTTCTCGTTCCCGACTCAGGAAACTTTTGTCGGGTTCAAAAACTTCATAAAAGGCTTCAATCAGTCTGATTTTATGCGCTCTTTTGCAAATTCGGCGTTTATAACAATCGTGTCTGTTGCAGGGATAGTTCTTCTCACATCGATGACCGCATGGTATATCGTGAGAATAAAAAACAGATTCACCAAAGGGATTTATTATCTTTTTGTTTTCAGCATGGTTGTGCCGTTTCAGATGGTTATGTATACCATGACCTATTTTGCATTTGAATTCGAACTCAACAATCCCGTAGGAATAGTGTTTATATATCTCGGGTTCGGTGCAGGTCTTTCGGTCTTTATGTTCAGCGGATTCATCAAGAGCATTCCGAGAGAAATCGAAGAAGCAGCAACGATTGACGGCTGCGGACCGATAAGAGCTTTTTTTACCGTTATTTTCCCCATGCTCAGACCAACTGCGATAACGGTTGCAATTCTGAATGCAATGTGGATATGGAACGACTATCTTTTGCCTTATCTTGTTCTCGGCTCGGGCGAAAACAAAACTCTGCCCGTTGCAATTCAGATGGCTCTCACGGGCGGTTACGGCAACAAGGATATGGGCGCTCTGATGGCGATGCTTGTGCTTACGATATTGCCGATTATTGTTTTGTATCTTTTCTGCCAGAAATATATTATTCGAGGCGTTGTGGCAGGCGCGGTGAAAGGATAAAATCTATGGCAACAATAAAATTCTGTAATGTTGCAAAATCCTTTGATAACGGAAAGGTAACGGTTATTCCCGATCTTTCTTTTGAGATTGCGGATAAGGAGTTTGTGGTTTTGGTAGGCCCTTCGGGGTGTGGAAAATCAACTACGCTTCGCATGATTGCAGGTCTTGAAGATATCAGCTCGGGCGAACTTTATATAAACGACACTCTTGTGAATAACATTCAGCCCAAAGACAGGGATATAGCTATGGTTTTTCAAAGCTATGCACTCTATCCGCACATGACGGTTTATAAAAACATGGCGTTTGCATTGAAACTCCGCAAGATGCCGAAAGATGAGATTCACAAAAAGGTTATGTGGGCAGCAAAGATTCTCGGAATTGAGCAGTATCTTGACAGAAAACCGCGTGCATTATCGGGCGGTCAGCGGCAGAGAGTTGCACTCGGCAGAGCGATGGTGAGAAATCCCGAAGTTTTTCTTCTCGATGAGCCGCTTTCAAATCTTGATGCCAAACTCCGCACGGAAATGAGAGCGCAGATAACAACTCTTCATCAGAAATTGCAGACAACATTTATTTATGTTACTCACGATCAGACCGAGGCCATGACAATGGCGGACCGGATTGTTGTTATGGATAAAGGAATAATCCGACAGTTTGATACTCCGCAAAAGCTCTATAACGAGCCTGCCGATACTTTTGTTGCAGGATTCATCGGCTCGCCGCAGATGAATTTTATTGATGCAAAAATAATCAGAGAAAAAGGAAAGCTTAAAGCAGTTTTTTCGGGATATTCCTTTGCCGTGCCGGAAAATAAAAGTTCTGTGCTTGAAAAATATGTTGATAATGATATTATTCTCGGAATAAGACCCGAGCATATCCGTTCCGCACCTGACGGAGAAAATATTCCGATAAGCGTTGTTGTTCAGATTGCGGAAATGACAGGAAGCGAAACGAATATTTATTTTGATCTGTCTGGCAAACGCCACATAGCACGAATCAAAACAGAGAAAAAAATCAGCGCAGGGGAGAGCGTGAAGTTTTTTATCGACCCTGAAACTGCATATTTTTTTGACAAGGAAACAACAAAAAACACCTTCACCAATCGGTGAAGGTGCATTTTTTATTTGGAATCTTTCTTCTTTCTGAATCTGAAAAGTCCGATTGCAATCGAAATAAGATTGCATATTTCGGTGGCAGTGCCCGACCATGAGCTGCAGATGAGATTATAAACAAGCCACATAAGTGATGTGGGAATTGTCAGCGCTCTGAGCTGCTGTGTTTTCGGACTCCACATAACGAATGACGAAATCATCATTGCAATCATGGGCAGAAGTGAAGCCGGGCTTGTGTAAGTCAGAAGACCGCCGAGACCTGCAAGAATTGCAAAAATCGTGGGGCAGAAAAGGCTGTCAACAAACTTTGATTTGCCTCTGAAACAATAAGCAATGCTTCTTGTGAAGCCGACTATGTTGCCGACCATCCCTTCGTATGCGCCGAGAAGAAAATACTGAAGCGCAAAAAGAAGACCCGAGCAGAATTGCATAAGCACGATTCTTTTGTGGGTGCGCTGCTGGAATGATAAAAGAAGAAGTGCCGCCGCAATAAGACCGATAGTCTGTGAAATGATAAAAGTTATATCTTTGCCTGCAAAGAAATCTGTTATAAAATCCATAAAAACCTCTGATGTTTTGTTTTGAATTATTATAGCTTTTTCTTTCGATTATAACAATACTCAAAATGAAGAAATCCCTCCGATGCCGAAGGGATTTTTTGTGTATTTATTATGAATATTTTCTCGCCCATGCATAGGGTGAGAAGAGCATGAGCATGGGGATGAGCTCAAGTCTGCCTGCAAGCATATCAAAACTTAAAACCAGCTTGCCTATAACCGAGAAATCCGCAAAGTTGCCATAAGGTCCGACTGCACCGAGACCGGGTCCGATGTTGCTGATGCAAGCGAGCACGGATGTGAAAGTGGTCACAATGTCACGCCCGTCGATCGAAACGATGAGTGCGGAAACGGCAATAAGAATCATATAAGTTGCAAAAAATACCGAAACACTTTTCACAACAGGCTCTTCAACCGTGTGCTTGTCAACCTTAACGGTTTCAATGCTTCTGGGATTGATTGCTTTCTTAATGTCACGAAGACCGCTTTTGATGAGAATCATAAGACGGGAAACTTTTATGCCGCCACCCGTTGAGCCTGCGCAGGCTCCGATAAACATAAGAAAAACAAGGATTATCTTTGTAAAAACAGGCCATGTGTCAAAGTTGACCGTTGAGAATCCTGTTGTTGTGATTATTGAAGCAACCTGGAACACAGCATGTCTTATTGAATCGCTGATTGAATATTTGGTGTTTGCAAGGCAAACTGCAATCAGAATGATTGAGCCAAGAACTATTCCTGCATAATATCGGAGTTCTTCGTTTTTGATTGCTTGTTTTCCTTGTCTGATTATAAACATATAATAAATGTTGAAGTTCACGCCGAAAAGAAGCATGAACACAGCAATTACCATTTCGGAATAAACGCTGTTATATCCTTCAATGCTGTTGTTCAGAACGGCAAAACCGCCCGTACCTGCCGTTGCAAAAGAATTGACAAGGCTGTCAAAAAGGGGCATACCGCCTGCGAAAAGAAGAATAACCTGAATAAGCGTCAGAATGCAATAGATTCCGTAAAGAATTCTTGCCGATGCACGGAGCTTGGAAACAAGCTTGCCGACTGTCGGGCCGGGTACTTCAGCTCTCATAACGTGCATGGAAGAACTTTCGGTTTTGGGAAGAATCGCAATAACAAAAACGAGGATTCCCATGCCGCCGATCCAATGAGTAAAGCTTCTCCAGAAAAGAAGACTTTTCGGCAAAGATTCAATGTTATTGAGAATTGTTGAACCCGTTGTGGTGAATCCCGAAACGGTTTCAAAAAAAGCATCTACGAAGTGGGGGATATGACCGCTGAAATAAAACGGCATTGCACCGAAGAGTGACATAAAAATCCATGTCAGCGCAACAATCATATAGCCGTCTTTGGCATAGATTGAAGTGTTCTGCGGCTTTTTTCTTGCGGCAAGAAGACCGACTGCAGTCAGCGCTGCAATGGTGAGCGCATAAGAAAAAAGGATGTTTTCTCTGTATGCTATTGAAACTATCGCAGGCACGGCAAGAAGTGCCGCTTCAACAAGCAGGATTCTGCCTATATTATAAAAAACCATTCTGTAGTTCATAATAACCTCCGTAAATCACACAAAGATATCATGAAGGTCCTCAATGATTCTGCCTGCAGTAACAACGATAACGCTGTCGTGAGCTTTCATCACATCGTCACCGCCGGGGAATATGATTTTTCCGTTGCGGATAATACATCCGATAAGAAGGTTGGGAAGAAGATTGAGATCTCTGAAAGGAACATTTTCGTATCCTGCATCTTCGGGAACGATGAATTCAACAGCTTCAACCTTTCCGCCGACAAGTTTGTAAAGAGTCTGAATCTGTGAGTTGCCTGCGGAGTTATGAAGAGCACGGACATAACGGGTAACAAGATTTCCGGCAACAATCTGCGGAGAAACAACCGTTTCAAGTCCGATGTCATTAAGAATTGAATATGAATGGCGGTTAACCTTGGTTATAACTTTATTGATTCCCTTGGATTCGGCATACATTGAAACGATAATGTTTTCTTCGTCAATGCCCGTAAGAGAAACAAGTGCATCCTGTCTTTCAAGACCCTGTTCATCAAGAATATCCTGGTCTGTGCCGTCGCCGTGAAGAACGGTAACATCGGGAAGAGCGTCTGCAAGCTCATAGCATTTTTTCTCGTCCTGTTCAATAAGCCTGATGTTTCTGCCCGTGTCGGAAAGAAGTTTTGCAAGATAATAACCGATTCTTCCGCCGCCGATAATCATAACATTCTTGATTCTTTGTTTATAAACGCCCGTCTGCTTCATGAAATGCGAGATTTCGGCTCTGGTTCCCGTTATGCTTATTGCATCGTCGCAACGCAGAACAAAATCACCGGAAGGGATATAAACATCATCTTCTCTCTGCACGGCGCAGATAAGAATTTTTGCCTTGCATTTCTTTCTTATTTCATGAATCGGCATATTGCAGAAAATGTTGTCCGAGTGAATTCTGACTCGGGCAATTTCAATCTTGCCTCTTGCGAATGAGTCAAGATTTGCCGCCGAAGGGAAACGGATGATTCTTGAAATTTCGTTGGCTGTTTCATATTCAGGGTTAACAATCATGCTGATGCCCAGCTCGTTTCTGAGAAACTGCATCTGAGCGGCATAGTCCGGATTGCGGACTCGGGCGATGGTGTTTTCTGTACCCATTTTATTTGCAATCAGGCAGCAGAGAATATTGACTTCATCCGATGCAGTTGCAGAAATAATGAGCTTCGCTTTTGAAGCGCCTGCGGTTTCGAGTGTTTCGCAGGTTACACCGTTGCCGCAAACACCCATAACGTCATAAGTGTCAACGATTGAAGTGACTTTTTCGTTGTTGGTGTCAACAACCGTTATACTGTGGCCTTCGTTTACTAACTGTTTGGTTAATGTAACACCGAGCTTTCCAAGGCCTACAATTATAATATTCATGGTTTAGAATTACCTTCTTTGAAATATTATTTGGTCTGTGACTTCTTGAATTCCTTTAAAAGGAAATAAAGAGGAATAACTATAACAATACCGATAGCCGCAGATGCAAGGAAGATATGCGGTGCGGGAGTCGGAAGAACTTCGCCGTAATCATTGATATATGTTGTTGCGGAATATGCGGTTGATATTTTTTCCGCAACTGTAGGACCGATAAGCATGGGCAGAAGAACTGAGAATATCATTCTGATGCCCTGAAGCTGACCGGTTTTGTCTTCGGGAGTAAAATCTCTTACAGCCGCGCCGAGCATAATCATAAGAAGTCCGTAGCCGACAAGTGTAACGAGTGCAGAGAGAATGAAATAGAGAATGTTGGTGTCTGCAAAGAAAACAAGAACAAGACCGATAAGATAAAAAATAACTGCAGGGTAAAGATAGGGTGCTTTTCCCTTTTTGTCACTCATGATAATCATATAAACAAGTGCGCCTATAAGTGCAATGGCAAAAATTGCCGCAAAGATAATAACGCCGGGAGTGAGCATCGAGCCGAGAGCCGACATATCAACATGCTTGTCGAGATAGATGAAGATATAGGGGAAGAATACCTGGCTTGAAATTGAGAAAACGCCCATGCAGACAAGTGATATATAAAGACTCTTGTTGTTTTTGATAACAGAAGGCTTGAAGCCGTATGAAAGAGTTTCAAAAAAGCCTGCTGTTGTTTTTACGTTTGTTCTGGATTCTTTAACCGAGAAAATGCCGATGATACCGCAAACGGTAACGATTGAGCCGAGAACAAGGAAATAAATCGAATATTCTCTCTGACCGACGTTTTTATTATCTCCGAAAATTGCGCCGAATGAACCTGTAACAGCCAAAGTTGCAATAACGGGGATAATTGCAAGGATTGATTCGATTTTTGATCTGTTTGATGATGTGCCGATGTCGGTAATCCATGCATTGAATGCGGCGTCATTACTTGTTGAACCCATGAATGTCATAAGTCCGTCCATTATGATAACAAGAATAACGGTTGCCGAAACTGCCGAGCCGATATCTGTGCCCATGATTTTTGCGATGAATTCGGGGTTGATGATTGCAAAAGCAATAACCGTCAGACCCCAGAGAATATAGCCTGCACAAATAAAAATCTTGCGCTTGTTGATTTTATCGCTGAGACTGCCCATGAAAAGTGTTGTAAGAAAAGCGACGATTGCGCTGACTGCTATCATAACGGAAATGTCGTGCATATCTCCGCCGATTTTCAGCATATAGAGATTGAAAAAGTTATTTTCTACTGCCCATGCAACCTGTCCCATAAATCCGAAAAGTATAACATTCAGAAGAATTGAAGGGCTGAGCTTTTTGCTTTCTGACATAATATTAACCTCCTAAATATTCTGTGAGTTTTGTAATCAAAGCGGCAACTGCGGCAATTCCGCCGACGGCTGCTGCTGCATAACCGAGCACATGAAGAGTGATGCTCTGTCTGTCGGTCAGAGTTCTCATAACAGGGCCGAGACATTCGCATTTAAGACCGAATTCTTTGAATCTTTTGAGTTCCTGAGTGAATTTTTCGGGGTTTTTCTCATCGATTGTAACAAGTCTTACACATGAACGGCAACCGTCTGTGTATGCACGGAAACCTGCTGTTTTGTGCTGCGCCATGAAAATGCCGTCGTATGTTCCCCAGAAATCGTTGAGATGGTCATGACCGAAGAATGCGCCGAGAATACCGCCCACCTTTTTCCAGCTTGCGAACTGACCGTTGTTTATGTCGGGTGAGCAGGGACCTTCGCCAACATAACCCTTTGTTCCTTTTTTGCCGACATAGAATGTCTTTCTTTTTGTGTTGTAACCTCTGACGGCTACAGGAAGCTCCCAGAAATGAGCCTTGCGCAGAAGTTCATATTCTTCGGGAACGGGTGTATGCTGAAAAACAAAAGAAGGCATCGGCTTGCCGCCGTTGAGTTCCTTGTTCTTTTCGCATTCTTTTTCAAACCATTCTATCTGGTCTGTGTGAACATAGTCATAGTGGCAGATTTCTCTGTTTTCGTGGCAGTTGTTCGAATCAATGAACCAAAGGCAGAAAACAGGTTTTTCGCCGTCTGAAGAATAAACAAATTCTTTGAAATTTGCATTGCCTGTTATTTCAGCAGGAGCATCGTTTCGGGCAATAATGTTTTCGATGCTGTTATAAATTGCAACCACTTCGTCTTCATGACCGTGGTCATGCTCGTGGTTTCCGAGAATTGCGGCGCAAGGGATACCCCTGTCGGTTGTAGGCTTAACAACAGCTTCAAAAACCTCCTTGAATGCATCGGGATCTTCCGCAATCTTGTCTGTGTTGCAGTTGTCACCGAGAAGAACGCACAAATCGGGTTTGTATTCATCGAGCGCGGCGTTCATGAGCTTCTGCATATCTTTGAATTTCGGATTGGTTTTGAAATCGTAATGCTCGTGGATATCGCCGAAAAGCAGAATTTTGAATTTGCCGTCGGCATTGAATTTAAGTTTCATTTTATCACCTTAATAATTAATTGCTATTGAAAGAAGCATGAGCGCAACGGAAACGATGCCTTCAAGCACAAAAAGTTTCCATGAGAATCTGAGCCATTTGCCGTAAGTGATGTTAACAATTCCGATTGCAACAATCATGATTCCGCTTGTGGGATAGAGAAGGTTTGTGAATCCGTCACCGAGGCAGAATGCAAGAGTAACCGCCTGCCTGCTGACATTAACCATATCCGCAAGGGGAAGGACAATCGGCATGATAAGGAACGCTTTTGCAGTACCGCTTCCGACGAAGAATTCAAGAATAACGATGAATGCAAAGAGCATGAGTATTGCTGCATAGGGGGAAACGCCCTGAAGAAGATTATAAACGAAATTGAGAATGGTGGGGATTATGTTGCCCTGGTCAAGAATATATGTGATTGAAAGAATGATAACAATGATGGGGATAATGGGGGCAACTGTCTTTATTCCTTCGCCGAAACTTTTGAGAAGTTTTTTGCCTTTGAGACCCGAGAAGATACCTGCAAGAATGCCGCCTATGAAGAAAAGAATTGCCATGCAGGGAAGGGATATCATGCCTTCTGCGCCGAGAACAAAATCAAGGATGATTCCGACGATAACGCCGAGAAGGCAGAAAAGGAATGCTTTTGAAGCCTTTTTAATTTGTGGGTCATAAATAATTCCCATGCTGTCGCTGAGACTGAATTTCTCACGCAGAGCAATGTCTGTTTCATAGCAGATGGATTTTTTCGGATTCTTTTCAATGCTTTTTGCATAAACAGTCATGAATCCTGCAAGAACCGCATAAACAACAACAAAAACAAGAATTCTGTATCCGATGCCCGAGAAAACGGGGATATCTGCCATTTTCTGAACCGTAACAACATTGAACGGATTGAAGGTTGCGGCAGTAAAGCCGAATGCAACAGCTATAAGGCTCATTCCGAGCCCTACGAACGAGTCCCAGCCGAGTGCAAGGGCAATTGCAACCGAAATCGGAACAAGAGTTACCGATTCTTCAAGAATACCTGCCGTTGAACTCAGGAACATACAAGCAAGAATCATTACATTCAGAAGCAGATATTTTTTTGCACCGAATTTCTCAATGATAATTGCCATTATGTATTTCAGAACATTGCATTTGTCGAGAATAAGGAATGTTCCGCCGATGAGAGTTATCATCAGGATTATTCCTGCACCTGTAAGAGCCGTGCTTGTACCGAAAACAAGAATAGGTGCAAGTGCGATTTTCCATATCGGCAATTTATCTTCGATCTGAGTATAAGTACCGTTGATGATTGTTCCGTCGGGATTGGTTTCATAAACGCCGCGCGGCAGAATCTGAGTAAGCGCACCTGCGAATGCCATTATCGCCACAAGGAGAACACAGATAAGGATTATGGTCTTTTTATTTATCGAAAGACCTGCCTGACTGCTTTTGTTTTCGCTCAATTTTATCATCCTTTGTAATTTCTTCAACTTTGCGCTATTGTAACATAAATATACATATGTTTGCAACTATTTATTAATAAAAATAATATATAAAAAGAATTGCTGTTGCAAAACCCGTATATTTATGATAAACTTGTGATGAAATTAAAAACGAAAGGTTGATTTTTCGTGAAAAAGTTAATCGCAGTTATTCTTTCCGCAATGATGATTTTCTCTGTTCTTTCTCCTGCTGTTTCCGCTGCAGACGGAAAGTGCAATTGCGGCATATTGCCCACCATTTATGTCGGTCCGCTCGGAAATACCGATATCTATGAGGATTTCGGAACGGAAAGTCAGAGAACAATTTTCAGACCCGCAACAGATTCAATAATCAATATTGTTCTCAAGGTTCTTCCTTCAATCATTCCTTCTCTTTTCACAAGAGATTTCACTCCGCTCGGCGATGCGCTTGTTGAATCTGTCGGTGATGCATTCGGCGCAATGGCGCTTGACGGCAACGGAAATTCTGCTGAAAACGTAACCGTTGATATTGAACTTCCCACAGAAACAAATCACGCAAAAGGCGATCAGTATTATTTCCATTATGACTGGCGTCTTGACCCCGTTGAAGTTGCAGGTCAGCTTGATGATTTTGTGAATCATGTAAAAGAGCTTACAGGTCATGATATGGTCAACTTCCGTGCTTCATCAATGGGCGGCGTTGTTACTCTTGCTTATTTTAATGAATACGGTCATGACGATGTTGATGCCTGCATTTTCCAGAGCTGTCCTCTTCTCGGTACAGATGTTGCAGGTGATTTGCTCACAAGAAAGCTCAAGCTGGATTCAAGAAGACTTCTTGAGTACGCAACCGACGGCTATCCTCCCTTCTCGGCAGGAGATGCACTTCTCTGGGGACTTTTCAACGGTCTTTTCTACAGCGGACTTGTTGATGTTGTTCTTTTTGGCGGCGAGATCATTCTTGATCAGCTTCTCACAAAGGTCTATGATGAACTCATGACTCCCGTTTTCGGAACTCTTCTCGGTCTTTGGTCATTCGTGCCCGATTCGGCTTATGAAGAAGCAAAGAAGATAAATCTTGATCCCGAAACTCAGGCGGGTCTTATTAAAAAGGCTGACTACTATCATTATCAGATTCAGCAGAGAGCAGACAAAATTCTCAACAGTGCAATTGATGACGGCGTGCGCATCATGATTGTTGCAGGCTATAATATTCAGAGAACACCGCTCGTTGAGAATATGTATAACAACAGCGACGCTACTGTTGACACAAAATATGCATCAGCAGGCGCAACCGTTGCTCTTCTTGACGAAACACTCGGCGATGATTATAAGCAGGCTTGCACAGATTGCGGCCACAATCATCTTTCGCCCGACGGCGTTATTGACGCTTCAACCTGCATTCTTCCCGAACATACATGGTTCATAAAGGATATGCTCCATTCAAATGCTCATGACGGCATCATGGAAATGTATTATTGGTTCATGTATACGGATGAATACTATGATGTATGGTCAAATCCCATGTATACACAGTTCCTTCAGAACGACAAGCCCAATCTTCGCATGATTCCCATGGGCAACTTCGCTCAAGGTGACAAAGCACCCGAATTCGAAGAAGGCGATTCGTTCTATAACAAGCTCGAAAAATACGTTCTTCCTGTGACAGATAAGATTTTTGCATTCCTTGACGATTGCAGAGAATGGGTAGGTTTGTCATAAATAATTATCAATAAATTGCAGAAAATAATCGGGGAGCATTTCGTTCCCCGATTAATTTTTTGCGGTGATTATATGTATTCAAGGATAAAGCTGTCTTCAAGGCTCGCCATGAGCAACTCCTATATAAAAATTCTCCCCGATCTGACGGCGATGATAGTTGCTGTTTTTGCGTTTTCGATTTGCAATTTTGTGCTGAACACGGTTGGCGATAACGAATATTTTATCCTGATTCCGACGGTTACTCTTTTTGCTTTTATTCTCATAATTTCACCGCTGAGATTCCGTATGGAATCAAAACATTTTCTGCTCGCAAGGGGATTGAAAAACCTGAGAATAAAAACCGATTTCCTGAAATCTCTGATTTTTTACCCTGCCGTTTTTTGTCTTAAATTATTCTGGTTTGCTGTTTTTGAGACTGTTCCCGCAACGGGAACGGCAGTGCTGTATTTTTATCTGACCCGAAAATCAATGAGCGCAAAGGCAACTGCGGTGTTTGTGACGGGCATTGCAATTCTCGCAATTCTCGGCATCGGATTTTATTCTGTTTTTATTCAGCGCTATTCTCAGTCTGCATTTTATCTTGTGTGCTACAAGGATTTTTCTGCTTCCGATGCAATAAGAGAAAGCGTAAGAAAAACACGGAATAACCTTGCAGATATTCTGCTTTTCAAAATCAGCTTTTTGCCGTGGTTATTGCTTTCTGCGGCAATCGTGCCAATGCTTTTTGTGATTCCGTATTACAAACAAAGCCTGACATTGTATTTTATAAATCAAACAGGGTGCAGCCGATAACTGCACCCTGTTTGTCAATTCAATCTGTTTTTTCGCAGACGGAGCAGATATATCCGTCGGCAATGCTGTGAAAACTGCATTCATATCCTTCTTCCGAGCATATAATACTGTTTCCGTTTATATCAAATGAAACATTTTTTATTTCTTTGTTCAGACCCGTGCCTATGCATTTGAAATACGCTTCTTTAAGTGTCCAGATTTCAAACAATCCGTTTTTGTGAGATGAGATATAATCCGCTTCGGATTCCGAAGTGAATCTTTTGGAAACTGCAGGATTTATCTCCCTGATTTTCTCGATATCCGCACCGATTTCTTTTTCCGAAACTGCGCAAATGGCATAATCACCGCTGTGACTTATGCTGAAATTCACATCAAGACCGACAGCATACGGTTTTCCGTATTCGTTCGCAGAGAAACTTATGTCATCGGGGGATATGCAGCAAAATTCCGCAATTGCAATTCTGCATATATGGTCGGCTGCAATGCTCAGCTTTTGTTTGCGAGGAACAGGCAGCTTCTTTACGGACTCTTTTCTGCTTTCGCTCATGTTGTTATACCATGCATATAAATCGCAGTCGGGGATATTGTTTATGTTGCATGAAAATATTTTCATTTCTTCACCCTATCAAAAATAAAAATGCCGCCGGATATACCGTCGGCATAAAAATCAGAACAATCCGGAATACTTAACCATCACGAATGCGACTGCAAGACCGAGCACAAAACCGCCGATGATTTCGGGGATTGTGTGACCTTCAACCTTTTTGACATCTTTTGCTTCGTCTCCGCAAACCTTACCCTGAAGACGGTTGAAAGCATCTGTGAGTCTGCTGATGGGAAGTCTGACCTTGAAAGCGTCAAACATAACGATGAATGCGAAAACGCCGCAGGCAGCGAAAATGTTTGAATCAAATCCCTCAAGAAGACCGATGCATCCGCAAAGAGATATTACGGTTGCGGTGTGTGAACTGGGCATACCGCCGAGTTTGAAGAGTGTTGCAAGTGTAACTTTGTTGCGTGCAATGCCTTTTCTTTTTCCGTTATAATATTTAGCTAAATTAATGATTACTTTTATAAGCTGTGCAATAAACCATGCTGTAAGGCATACGAAAAAAATCTTCATTATGTTAGTCCCCCTATGAAAACATTATTCAGTTAATTCTACAATATTGACCAAAAAAAATCAAGTGGTTTTTTGTTGAATATTGCAGACAATCGTGCTATAATATCGAACGAAATGACGCTAAAATGTATAAGAATACGCTTGGATATACAAATCAAGACACGGAGGATATTTTGATGAGCAAAAACGCTAAGGCGATAATTCACGATGTTCCTGACTATGCAACGGTCAAAGAAATCGTAGTGACAGGCGCTGAAAAAGGCGGAGATAAAAAGCAGTATATGTTCCTTGATAAAAATAAAAAGGAATGCGAAAGAAGTTTCAGACAGACCTGGGATGAAATCAGCGCAATCGGTTCTTTTCTTTACAAGGAAGGTCTTGACGGCCAGAAGAAAATTGCAATTATCGGCGAGAATTGTTTTGAATGGATGATAGTTTATTATGCCACACTTGTGGGCGGAAATATCACCGTTCCCATGGATTGCAAGCTCCCTGCGGAAGATCTTGCCGATCAGCTTATCCGTTGCGATTGCGATGCGCTTGTTTACACAAACAAATTCTGCGGTATGGTTGAAGATTTCAAGGCAGACAGCAATATGCCGAAGATGAAGTATTTTGACATTTCAAATGAATATGAAAAATATATTGCAGAAGGTAAGGCAGAAATCGATGCAGGCAAAAGAGCATTCTTTGATGCCGATGTGAAACCCGAAGATCTTGCTTGCATTGCTTATACATCAGGTACAACTGCAAAGAGCAAGGGCGTTATGCTTACTCATAAGAATATCGCAAGCAACTGCGTTGCAGGATGCCGTGCACATACTGGTAAGCACGCTATCGGTTTTCTTCCTCTTAATCATACATATGCATGGGTCAGCGCCCTTTTTTCATCTTATATTCTCACCGAGTGGGGTTATCTCTGCGACGGCATCGGAAATATTCAGGGCGATCTCAAGAAGTATCAGCCCTATAATTTCTCAGGTGTACCCCTTGTTGTTGAAACAATTTACAAGAGAATCTGGAAAACAGCCAGAAAGACGGGCAGAGAAGATATCCTTAAAAAAGGTCTTAAAATCAGCAATACCCTTATGAAACTCGGCATCGACAGACGCCGTAAGATTTTCAAAACAATTATTGATAACCTTGGCGGTAATCTTAATATGATTATCTGCGGCGGTGCAAATCTTGACCCGAAGCATGAAAAAGGAATGCACGATTTCGGCATTGAAATTTATAACGGCTACGGCATGACGGAATGCTCGCCTGCAATCACCTGCAACAGACCCGGCAAATGTAAATTCGGAAGTGTCGGAACTCCGCTTGATTGCTGTGAAATAAAAATCAATAACCCCGATGAAGAGGGTGTAGGCGAGATTTTTGTAAGAGGAACAAATGTTATGGCAGGATATTATAATGATCCTGAAGCAACAGCCGAAGCATTTGAAGGAGAATGGTTCAAAACCGGAGATCATGGCAGAATTGATGAGGACGGATTCCTCTTTAT
>JAZRJH010000110.1:0-7424 GCA_045645685.1 Acutalibacteraceae bacterium | reverse complement strand
GAAAGCTCCTTTCTATCGTATCGTTGTTGCGGATTCAAGATATCCCCGTGACGGCAGATTCATCGAAGAAATCGGCACATACAATCCCGTTGCTACTCCCACAGAAGTTAAGGTAGACGCTGAAAAGGCAAAGCAGTGGATCGCTAACGGCGCACAGCCCACAGATACAGTTAAGGCAATCCTTAAGAAGGAAGGCGTTCTTTAATCCTTAACGGATATAAGAACAAGGTTCAATCATGAAGGATTTACTTATCGGCATCGCACAGGGTCTTGTTGATGATCCTGCAGCAGTCAACGTAACAGTTGACGAACCTGCCGAAGACGGCACTGTTGTTTATCATCTTCATGTCGGCGAAGATGATATGGGCAGAGTAATCGGCAAGCAAGGCAGAATTGCAAAGGCTATCCGCACAGTTATGCGTGCAGCTGCAACTCGCCAGAATGCAAGGGTTGTTGTAGAAATTGATTAAGGAATATCTTGAAATCGGCGAAATAGTCGGCACTCACGGCATAAAAGGCGAAATACGTCTTAATCCGTGGTGTGACTCCCCCGATTTTGCATCCGGATTCAAAACTCTATATTATGACAGCAATGGAAGCTGTGCGGCGCAGGTTAAGACTGCGAGGCCGCACGGCAACATTGTTTTGCTCACCATTGAAGGCATTGACACCGTTGAAAAAGCTCAGAAGATGAGAGGCAAAATTCTTTATATGAAGCGCAGCGATGCAAAGCTCCCTAAGGGCAGCTACTTCATTGCGGAACTTATCGGATGCACCGTTTACGATGCAGATGAACCCGAAAAGATTTACGGCACTCTCTCTGATGTCAGCCCAACAGGCGCAAACGACGTTTGGCATATCAAAGATGAAAACGGCAAGGAGTATCTTATCCCTGCCATTCCCGATGTATGTGTTGAAACAGATGTTGCAAATGACCGTGTTGTTATCAGACCGCTGAAAGGTATTTTTGACGATGAGGATTGATATTTTAACACTATTCCCCGAAATGTGCGAAGGTGTACTTTCGGAAAGTATCATCGGCAGAGCAAGAGCAAACGGCTGCATTGAGATAAACTGCATCAATATCAGAGATTATACTCTTGACAAACATAACCGTGTAGACGACGCACCTTACGGCGGCGGCACGGGAATGATAATGCAGACTCAGCCGATTTACGATTGCTATGCGGCTCTTTGCAATGAAACATGCACAAAACCGCATCTCATCTATCTTTCTCCGCAGGGTAAAACACTTACTCAGGAGCGTGTCAAAGAGCTTTCAAAACTCGATAATGTTGCTCTTCTTTGCGGACATTACGAAGGTATTGACCAGCGTGTTATCGACGAAATCGTTGATGAGGAAATCTCCATCGGCGACTATGTGCTTACAGGCGGTGAATTGCCTGCTCTTGTGCTTGCGGACAGCATTGCCAGAATGCTCCCCGGTGTGCTTGCAAATGAAGATGCATTCACTCTTGAGAGCCATTATTCGGGACTTCTTGAATATCCGCAATACACTCGCCCCTATGAATGGCACGGCGAAAAAGTTCCCGACGTTCTTATTTCAGGTCACCATGCAAACATTCAGAAATGGCAACGTGAGCAAAGTCTCAAACGCACTTTTGAACGCCGACCCGATATGCTTGAAAAAGCAGAACTCACTAAAAAAGACAAAGAGTTTCTTGATAAACTTAAAAACACCGAAGTCTGATGACCTCGGTGTTTTTGTTTTATAAATCTTTATAGAATTCATCAAGATAAACTCTGCGGTTTTCTGCCATCGAAACATTTGCGGCCATACCGATACCGATTGACATCATACCTGCACGAACATCAGCCATTTGTCCGAGCGGATCTTCCTTGCATCCGATAAAAAGATTTTCTCTTATTTTTTCATCGGAGCCGCCGTGTCCTTCTTCTGCATCCTGCGGTGCATTTATCACGGTCTTTTCACCTGCACGGTTGAAAATGGAAATCACATTGTTAATGCCCTTGCCGAACTCAGCGTATCTTCTGTCCATCTTGCAGAATTCAAGACGTCCTCCTGTGCCGTTGAAAGCAATTCTCATTCCTTCATATGGAGAATGTGCGGTAAGCGAATAACTCATCACCGCACCCTTCTTGTAAAGCACGTTAACGCTCACGGAATCTTCAATATCGATTTCTTCAGAGAAGATACATCTGTCTCTGAAATATCCGTCGGCATCTTCGCATTCAAGATAGAGCTTATCCATCGGAGGCTGATTTATATCAAGATAATATTCACAGGTTGTTTTATGTTCACATGTCAGGCATCTTTCTGAGCGGTTTTCACGGGTCGGGCCGTAGAATCTTCTTGTACCGAATGCATTGACCGCAACGGGATCATCTTCAAGAAACCAGTTGACCAAATCAAAATGATGAGTTGATTTATGCACGAGCAACGAACCCGAATTTTCTCTTCTTCTGTGCCAGCGTCTGAAATAGTCTGCGCCGTGATGCGTGCTGAGAAGCCATTCAAAATGTACGCTGAGCACATCGCCAATAACGCCGCTTCTCATAAGTTCCTTGACGGTTACGAAAAACGGAAGATATCTGAGATTAAAAACAACCGTGACCTTCTTGCCCGACTTTTCTTCGGCTTCTTTTATGGCATTCGCTTTATCAAAAGTTGTTGTCATCGGCTTTTCAACGATTACATCGCATCCTGCTTCAAGAGCCTTGATAACATAAAAATCGTGCATACTGTCTTTGGTTGTTACAATAACAGTATCGGGTTTTATTTCGCTGAGCATTTTGTCAAAATCATCGTATACAGGCACTTCCACTCCGCCGTAATAGCTGACAAGTGCCGCGCGCTTCGGATTGATATCATAAACACCGCAAAGCTGAATATATTCGCTGTATTCCTTAAGAATCGGCTCGGCATACCCTTCAATACCCCTGATGCCGCAACCTACCTGCACAAACTTTTTCATAATGCATTCCCCTTTTGCGAGTAATTATTTGAACACATTTTATCACACACAAAATCAAAATACAAGATATGATTAATTTCGCCATGATTTGTTTCAACTTTCTATTTACTTTTCATTTTGCTTTGATATAATTAAATCAGGTATTGGCTTACCTTATATTCTTTATTGCCACAGGAGGAAAGAAAATGTCAAAATTAAAAATTGCACTTATCGGTAACGGCGGTATCTGCCGTGGTTGCCACATCGACAATTATTTTGAAGACGACCGAGTGGAAGTTGTTGCATTCTGCGATATTATCGAAGAAAGAGCAATTGAACTCAGAGATAAATATTATCCCAATGCAGCAGTATATACAGACTACAAAGAACTTTTGAAGGATGAAAGCATTGATGCCGTTGACATCTGCACACCTAACTATCTTCACTCCATCATTGCGGTTGATGCTTTCAAAGCAGGCAAGCATGTTCTCTGCGAAAAACCCGATGCCGTTGACGTTTCGGAAGTTCTCAGAATGAAGAACGCTGCCGACGAAGCAGGCAAAGTACTTATGGTTATCAGAAACAACAGATTCGCTACTGCATCGCAGTATGCAAAGAAATTTGTTGAAGACGGAAAAATGGGCGAAATCTATTGCGGACGTTGCGGTTGGCAGAGAAGAAGAGGTATTCCCGGAAAAGGCGGCTGGTTCACAACAAAAGAACAGTCAGGCGGCGGTCCGCTTATCGACCTTGGCGTTCATATGATTGACCTTGCTGTTTGGCTTATGGGCAACCCCACTCCCGTTGCAGTATCAGCAAACACCTACACCAAATTTGCAGATAATGACACCAGCGACTCCGAAAACTCAAAGTTCGGCGATGCAAAATCACAGGGCACATTTGACGTTGAAGACCTTGCGATGGGCATGATCCGATTTGATAACGGTGCAGTTCTTCAGATAGAATTCAGCTGGGCATCAAACATCAAATCAGAAAACCGTTTTGTTGAACTCCGCGGAACAAAAGCGGGTCTTAAGTGGGAAGAAAATGAAGTTGAAATCTTCACCGAAGAAGACGGTCAGCTTCTTGATATCAAACCCACAGGAAAGATGGATACAAACGGTCATAAGAAGAACATTTGCAATTTCATCGATGTTCTTACCGAAGGCGCAGAGCCCGTTTTCAAACCCTCTCAGGGCGTTGACATGATAAAGATTCTTTGCGCAATTTATGAATCTGCCGAAAAGGGCCGAGAAGTAATTCTCTGATTTTTACACAAAAAGATAAAGCCTTGAAATCATTGAGATTTCAAGGCTGTTTTTATGCTGCAATTGTTTTCTTTGTGCTGATAGGATGACTTGTGTTTCTGTAGCGGAGGATTCCGATTACAACCGAAACAAGTGAAATTGATTCGCTCAGGATTCCGCTGTATGACAATGCAAAAATGTTATAAATAAGAATCAACGAAGATGAGATGAGAATTGTTTTGCGGAAATTCTTTGCGTCGAAAACACCCATGCAGATTGTATTGACAACAAGACCGAGCGTAATCAGCAATGAATGGATTCCTTCCCATGAAAAAATGCTTACTATCGCCATACACACAGCAAGAATAATGGGAGATGCCATGTCTGTACGATGATTTTTTTCACGGTAGAAGAAAATGAAATTACGGATGATGCAAACAATATTTAACGCAAATCCCGATAAAGCTCCGATAAGCAGATACTGAACAACGCTCAATGCTGTTGCAACAGTCTGAATAATCATTATTTTGCTTTTCTGAGTGCGCTGATATGAATAGAAGAACAAACCTACTGAAATAAATCCCAATGCGTGACCGATTAATGTGACAAAATTCTGCATAGATACCTCTGAATATTAGTGTTCGAAATGTTTTTATTACCGAGAATCAATTATACTTATTTTCATGTTAAAGTCAATGCGAAATTTGCAGATATTGCACAAACAAAGCGATAATATTTTGGTTAATTTGACGAACACAGCCATGCATTATTTCCACACGGAATATTGGTCATTTTTTCACTTCCAGAGTGTATTCAGCAAGTGATTAATAGCACTTATATCACCTGAAACAGCACCGCAAAAATAGCCTTGAAATCACAATGATTTCAAGGCTATTTTTAACATGAAACTCACACCGAAATTGTTACCTTGCTTCCGCCGGTTTTTTCTTTGGTGATGATAACCTGCTTATCAATTTTTTCCTTGAGATCGGCAACATGGGAAATGATACCTACAAGAATGTTGCCGTCGCTCAGATCAGCAAGAGCACGGAATGCAAGTGAAAGTGATTCGGGGTCGAGCGAACCGAAGCCTTCATCAACAAACATCGTATCGAGTTTTATTCCGCCCGCAGATGTCTGAATCTCGTCCGAAAGACCGAGCGCAAGAGAAAGAGATGCCTTGAACTGTTCGCCGCCCGAAAGGGTGTTAACACTTCTTTCCGTGCCGTTATAGTGGTCAATAACGGAAAGGTCAAGACCGGTTTTGCTGTTGCCTCTTTCGCCGGTTTCACTTCTCTTCAGGTCATACTGACCTCCCGACATTTCAAGAAGTCTTCTGTTGGCGTTGTTGATAACCCTGTCAAAACGATGTATCTGCACATAGGTTTCAAACTCAATTTTTTTGCCGTTGATTTTTCCGTTGGCGGTATAGTCGAGGGAATTGAGGCTGTTTCTTCTTTTTTCAACAGCATTCAGTTCTGCGGAGGTCTTATTGATATTTTCGAGAGAGGTCTTGTTGGCTTTTATGCGGTAACCGATATCTTCCTGCAATTTCAGAAGAGATTTTTTCTCCTCTGTAAGTGCGGATTTCTTCTCGTTCAGAGACTCGGTATCAATCTTTTCGGATTCCGAAATCTGAATTCTGAGCTGTTTGATTTTGCCGCAAAGTTCGGTGATTTCCTTTTCGGATTCCGCGTAATTTTTCTCCGCATTTTCAAGTGCGGTCTGCATGGATTTAAGAGTGTTTTCAAGAGCCTTTTTCTTTGATTCGGCTTCGGCTTTGCTTTCGAATTTAAGGCTTTCGGCAAGGGATTTGCCCTGCTTTTCCGAAGCTTCAAAAGAGGCGGTAAGAGCAGAAATTTCCTCTCTGATCTTTGCAATTTTTTCATCGGCTTTTCTGAATTTTTCTTCCTTTTCGGGGATTATTTCATCAAGCTGCGATTTACGTTTTGCATTCGTTTCTTCGGTTGCGATTTTTGCATCGATTCCCTTGAGGGTTGCTTTGATTTCCGAAATCAGGTTGTTTGCTTTTTCGGATGCATCCTCAATTCCGCATTTTCCGAGAAGTTCATTTGAAATCTTCTGAACATCCTCTTTCTGCGCATGGACCTTGCCCTTGATTTCGCCCGCTTTGCTGTTGAGTTCATCGGCTTTCTTCCGTGCTTTATCATATTCAGATTTCAATGCATTGACTTCCGATTCCGTCGGTGCGGCTACGGATTTTTGCGCAAGGCAAGGATGATTTGTTGAGCCGCAAACGGGGCAAGGAACACCGTCTGTCAGGTCTTCGGCAAGAATGCCCGCCTGCTCATTGAGGAATGCTTTATAGTTTATTTCATAAAGATTTTTTGCGGATTCTGCCTTACTGTCGGCATCAAGATATTCTTTCTTTGCCTGATTATGTCTGGCGGTTATATCTTCAAGAGCAGAAATTTTTCTCACAAGATTTTCAAGCGCCGATTTGCGATTTTCTGCATTTTCCTTTTCACGGGCGAGTTTTTCGATATTTGCACCTGCATTTTCGAGAGCCTTCTGTTCCGACTTCATTTTTTCAATTTCCGATGCACTGTCTTTCTGCGCATTCACATCGTTTTCAAGAATCCTGCTGTTTGCATTGATCTGATTTGCAAGATTCTGCGCTTCGATTTTCTTTGCCTCAAACTCATCATATTTGGGAAGTTCGGCTTCGATAAAGGCGATTTCTTTTGAAATTTTTTCGTGTTCGGGTTTCTTTGATTTTTCGGCTTCAAGAACTTTCTTTATCTCTTCAAAAGATTCGGTTTTCTGCTTATAAATCGCTTCTGATTTGTTGAGTTCGGATTCTGCTTTTAACAATTCCTCTGCCTTTGTGAGAACAATTGTTACCTCTTCAATCTGTTTTTCGGTTGCAACAATTTTTTCTGCTGTTTGCTTATCGGATTCTGAGTCTTTCTCAAGAATTCTTCCGATAAGTTCAATCACATCCTCAAACAGCATTTCTCCCTTTTTGGCTTTTTCAACTTCAAGATTCAGAACATCATTTTCATCGCATTGAATGCCGAAAATATATTGTTTCATGATTATTTCAATCTCTTCGAATTCTTTGTTTATATCGGAAAAATCCTCGTGAATTTTTTTCTGAATCGAACGGTACAAATCCGTGTTGAAAACCTTTCGGAGAACGCCTATACGCTCTTCTGTTTTGGCGGTAAGCAGTTTCTGGAAATCTCCCTGAGCAATCATGGCAATCTGCGAAAACTGA
>JAZRJH010000109.1:0-15852 GCA_045645685.1 Acutalibacteraceae bacterium | reverse complement strand
GAAAAGTTTGCTACCCAGTTTTTCACATGGGCGCTTGACCAGTATATGCCCGTTCTTGTCGGTTACGACTCAAACGGTAACGGTGTTTACGGTGAATCAGGCGAATATCCCGGTCTCTGGACTGCAGACTTCAACCGTCTCCTTTCAACAGTTTACTCAAATGTAGGTACTCTTGAATTCAGAGATGACGTTGAAACTTACACATCAGAAGGCGTTATGAAGATTGACGCTATCTACGATCTTCTTGACGCAACTCTCTTCTCACTTATCCCCACATCATGGCTTCCCGATATCAACACTTCATCACAGATGATTAACTCATGGCTTCTCGGTAACCTTATCGAGTTTGACCTTATCGGTATCCTTGATCTTCTCACAGTTAACATGGACTATGAGAACGGCGAACTCAACCAGCCCGCTCTTACAGTTATCATGAGAGTTATTGACCGTGTATTTGGTCTCGTATTCAACGGTAACAGCGTTCTTATTCCCACAAGAAACAACGTATTTACCGATGGCTTCACATCAGTCAAAACTCTCGGTGAACTTCTTTCAAGCCGTGTAAACGGTTCACAGAGCACAAGCGGTTCACTTCCCCAGCTTATCGCAAGACTTCTTGCTCACCTCAGAACCTACAGATATGAACTTCTTGCAACTGTACTTCCTCTTCTTGCAGGTATGGATTATATCCGTTCGTTCAAGGAAGACGGTTTCCTTGAAAGCTCAATGAAGCAGTATAAGGTTGAAGACCTTGAAAACTTTGTTGATTCACTTTCAAGCAATATGAATGCTACAAAGATTCTTACCATTTCAGATCTTGAAACTGCAGAAGCTCTTGTAAACGGTAAGCTTCAGGTTAAGAGAAACGCTGCAGGTACTGCATACGATGTTGTTCTTCCGTCAAACGATACAACAAACGAGAATATCTATGCTTCATTCGCATCAAAGGCAGAAGCTGATGCTCTTGTTAACAGTTTCAAAGATACTTACATCGAAGAAGTTGTTTTAGAAGAAGCAACAGAAGATAAAGAAGCTGTTCTTGAATATAACATCTGGAGAAGATGGTCATATCTTGAAATGGCAAAAGACAGATCAGATGTATATGATGAAGAAAAGAAAGGTACAGTTACAACTTTCTCAAGCTTCAAATTTGCAAATCTCAATAACAGAACAAGCAGCAATCCCTTCGTAAGCCTTGAAAGCGATCAGTTCATGTTCCAGAACTACGAAGACTTCGGCAAGGCAGGTTATTGGTACACAGGTGCTAACGATGCTCTTGACGGTGCAGCAGAATATGCTTCAACCTACAGAGATTTCTCAGAAAATGACCTTTCAAGCGCATACCATGATTGGTTCATGTATTCAATCGAATCACAGCTTTATAACAAGGGCTTGTTCGACTCAAACGATGACGGCGTTGTAACAACAACCGACATCACAGATGCAGACGGTAACGTTGTGAACTCAGCAGACGGTGAACCCGGCATCCCCAGCGCAATGTATCCCTACTACACAACAACATCATCGTCATATAAGTTCATCGAATATACCAACGGTTCATATTACACCAGCCGTGACGATAACGGTGCTATCAAGCATTATAACACAATCAACATGGCTGAAATGAACGAGGCAAACTATGAACAGCTTGCTCTTGCTCTTGAAATGGCAAACGATAAAAAATACAATGTTGAAATTTCAAGAGAAGAAGTTCAGTCAATCGTAAGACTTATTCTTGGCACATCTCAGTTCGATATCATTCCCGACGGCAGAGACGATGCAGGTAACCTTACCTATAACGGCTCACTTCAGTGGGAAGATCTCACAGAAATGCAGCTCACAGTAATCGCAAACTGGCTCAATACAAATAACTTCACATATGAAGCTGTTGAAAATTCCGAATACGGCGAAGTTGACTACAAATTCTTCCGTCCCAGATTCGGTTATATGTCATCCTCAACAGCACTTGTATCAGGTATTTCACCTGTTCCCGTAACAATCGACACCTACTATAATGATTACGCTTCAATCAGTGCTATGCAGGATAAGACATATGCACAGCAGGCTGTAATCGCTATCTACAAGGGCTACAATGACTATATCAAGGCTCTTTATGATAACAGAGAAGCTCTTTATGATAACATGGACTATGTTTCATACATGTATGAAAACGCAGCTATCAACAGATCAAAGGCTCTCGATGTTACAATGCTTGAATGGGCAGTAAACACATTCAAGACATCTTATGAAGGCAACGCAGGTCTTAACCAGAAGTTCGACGGTGTTGACTCAACAGGTGCTCTCAGAACAACCAAGCTCTACACAGCAGGTTCATACGAAAACTTCAGAGTTGCTTATGACTTTGCAAAATCATTGATTGATGCTTCTGCAAACTCTCTTCTTTCAGATGAAGAACTTACTCAGTCAATGGCATCAGAAGCATTCTATGCTCTCCTCGATGCATTCTATGCACTTATTCCCTTCACAGGTCCTGCAGACTGGACACAGCTTGAAAACTACATTGCTCTTGCAAATGCAATCATTGACGATCCTCTTTCATACGATGCTAACGTTGGTTACAACATGGAAGACGGACAGTGGGATATCATGGAAACAGTTCTTGCTGACTCTGTAAACCTCACTAAGGATGAATCAATCGACTGCGAAAGACAGAACGATGTTGACGACATGGCTGCTGCTCTTTATCAGGCTATCTACAAGCTCAACTATCTCACAGCTCCCGATATTATCTCCGGCACAAATGATGGCGGTGAAGATCTTGTCAACACAGTTGTTACAAGCTCCGGTCAGCGTATCACAGGTCAGGTATTCGGCCTTGAAGAAGGCGTTGGCGCTATCATGGATCTCATTCAGGTTGTTGGTATGAGAGAAGATGAAGGCTCAGGTACAACAGTTTCAATCACAGGTTCAGGCCGTGGTGTTGGTACAGGCGCTTACTTCATCGGTACAGTTGAACACAAGGAAAGATTCAGATATTATGCAGTTGTTTACGGCGATATCAACGGTGACGCTCGTGTTGACGGTACTGACGCAGCCGCTCTTGAAATCGCAGCAATGATAAGCGATGGCGTAATCACTCAGGATAATCTCGGTAGTGCTGCTAAGTTCGAAGCTGCCGACGCAAACCATGACGGTAGCGTTGACGATCTCGACATTGCAAAGATTGTTGATCACTACACATTCGAAACAGTAATCGACCAGAAGGCACACAGCACAACAATTATCGCTGAATAATTAACTCAATAAAACTTGCCCCCGGCTTGAATATGAAGTCGGGGGCATTTTTGTGCTTTGTATTATATTTTAACTGTCAAAGCAAGGGAGTTTAACAATCGGATTTATCGATCAAACCGAGCAAAGATAAAAGAAAAACGCCAACTCATAATGTAATTCTGACAAGCGGTTGGTTATTGAATATTGCAAGACTGATTTGGATTTCTTGCAAAAGTTATTCACATTGTTATACCGTATATACTGTATAATTTTGTCCCAAAACAGAACAAAATGGAGTTGTAAAGTGAATAACTTTACTTGTATAATTCGAAACAAGAAATAAAATGCGAAGTTATCCACTTTTTCCACCGAGTTATCCACACATGCAAGTAAAAAGACTTTACAAATCAAATTTGTAAAGTCTTTGACCCTTACTGCATATATACAGCGTATTTAAATGTATATTTTATTTATTATAGTATATTATTTGCAAGTTATCTTTCATTATAATATATAATTATATTATATATATTATATAAGGCGGTTACCTTTCACAAATACTGCTTTGATTTGCGAAAAATCTTCTGAGAGAATGAGCAAGTCAGCATTCTTTCCTTTTTCGATACTTCCTGTTATTTTATCAACTCCGATTGCTCTTGCCGGGTTGATTGTTACAGATTTAACCGCTTGTTTTACAGGGATTCCGAATGAGAGAAGATTACTGAATTCATCAAAAAGATTTGTGCTGCTGCCTGCAAGTGTTCCGTCAACGAGTCTTGCGGCGCCGTCTTTTTTAATAACCTTCTGACCTCCGAGAGTGTATTCTCCGTCTTCAAGTCCTGCCGCCATCATAGCATCGCTGATAACAACAGTTCGGTCTTCGCCGAGAGCCTTGAATGTTATTCTGAGCGTTGCGGGTGAAATGTGAATTCCATCGCAAATAAGTTCTGCATTCACATTGTCGCTGTCAAGCACAGCACCTACCATTCCTGCTTCTCTTGATGTGAGACCGTTCATGGCGTTGTAAAGATGTGTTGCGTGAGAAATACCCGATTCAATTGCTTTTTTGCCTGTTTCATAATCGGCTGTGGTATGAGCTGCTGAAACTGTGCATATTTGCTTCGCTTTTGCAATGAATTCATCCGCACCGTTTCTTTCGGGTGCGATGTCAACAAGTCTGACGGGGCAGATGTTGTTAAGTTCGCTGAAAATTTCAAAATCAGGGTTAAGAATATGCTCTTCAGCCTGAGCACCTTTTTTCTCGGGCGCAATGAAAGGACCTTCCATATTGATGCCGTGTATATATGCGCCTTCTTCTTTGCCTATGATTTTGGAAATGTATCCGAAGCTCTTTTTAAGATCGTCAACGGAAATCGTCATTGTTGTGGGGCAAAAAGATGTTATGCCGTTTTGTGCAAGCCATTTGCTCATCTTTGCCGCAGAATCGGGATTACCGTCTGTTGCATCAGCCATATTGCAACCGTGAATATGAATATCAATAAAACCCGGTATTGCAATGCAGCCCGAAAAATCAAGACCGTCTTTATCTGTTTTTCCTATAGTGCCGAACTTTTCGCCGTCAATAATAATATCGGTGATTTCAGGCTCAAAATCCTTTCCGTACACCGATGCATTTTTAATAATCATGTAAAACACCTCGTGGATATTGTATCACAATAAAATCATACTGTCAAAAAAATAAACCGCAGTTCTGAACTGCGGTTTTAATTGATTATATTCTGTCTTCGATATATGCAACAAGATCGCCGACTGTCTTGATTTTGTCAAGAGCTTCATCGGAGAGTTCGATGTCGAACTCGTCTTCGATTGACATTGCAAGGTCAACAAGATCAAGGCTGTCTGCGCCGAGATCGCCTGTTATTGAAGATGTTTCAGAGACGATGCTCTGGTCAACTTCAAGCTGTTCACTGATGATTTTCTTAAGTTTTTCAAATACCATTTCAATTCTCCTTTGATGATTATGTTGTTCCCCCTGAGAAACTACAATATAAATTCTATTGTGATTTCGAAGTTTTGTCAATAGCAAAATATAAAAATCGGGAATATCACCAAAAAGTTTGCCGATAATAGTAAAAAAACGAAACGGGTTGATAAAGTGGCAATATTGACTGATTTGCTTAAGGTGTTTGCTGTTGGCGGCGGAATCTGTCTTGCGGGACAAATTCTTATCGACATAACAAAACTCACTCCGGGAAGAATTCTTGTTCTTTTTGTTGTTGCGGGTGTTGTGCTGACTGCGGTTGGTGTTTATGAGCCGATTGTCGAATGGGCAGGTGCAGGAGCAACCGTGCCGTTGACGGGATTCGGTTACCTGATGGCAAAGGGTGTTGAAACTGCAATAAAAGAGCAAGGCGTAAGAGGGATAATCACGGGCGCACTCACATCTTCGTCGGGCGGTATAACCGCCGCAATCCTTTGCGGACTTATTGCTTCGTTCCTTGCAAAGCCAAAAGAAAAATAATCAACAAGGCTCATAAATAAATAATATCTCATTTCAGATATTTGTCAATGAATCAAACGGCAAATTAAGAAATTCTTAAAAAATGAAAAACCCCCGTCTGATGACGGGGGAGTGATTTCATTTATGCTTCGCAGCAGGAGCAGGAAACGTAGTTTTCTTCGAGATCAGCTGTTTGGTTCTTCTTATCGAGGAACTTCTTAACTGCGAAATATACACCTGCAACAACGCCTGCAACAGCGAGAACGATGCCGACTACTTTGAGAATCTTCTTAATGCAATCCATGAGATTACCTCCCGAATATTTTTTACAAAGAAATTATATCTTAATTGTTATTGAATGTCAATAACTTAATAACCGTGGTCATAAAAAATTTACAACCACGGTCATTCAGTATAATTTTGAATTGTAAACAACTTATTTTACAAGCTTTGCGAGAGCTGACTTCTTGTGTGCAGCATTGTTCTTATGGATAAGACGCTTAGCCGCAGCCTGATCAACCTTCTTGATAGCTTCTTTAACAAGTGCGTTTGCTTCAGGGGAGTTTGCTGCAACGGCTGCATTAGCCTTTTTGATAGCAGTCTTAAGAGCTGTGTTGCGTGACTTGTTTCTTGCAGCTCTTGTCTTGTTAACAATAACTCTTTTCTTAGCTGACTTAATATTGGGCATAACTACACCTCCTTCTTCATACAGGTGACTATGATAACACATTTTTTCAACAATTGCAAGAAGTTTTTGAAAATTGTTTGAAAGAATTACAAATTTTTTGCAATTTATATTACTATAAACATCCGAAAAAATCAAGAGGTAATTTTAAATATGAATTTCAGAACAGACCTGGCGCTTGAAAGATGTGAAAATCTGGACGAAAAATCGTTTGACGGAATCAATATGGATATCATCGAAAAAGACGGTGCGAGGATAACAAGAATAGAAGTGCTTGATGAAAAAGGTGAAAAGGCGGTCGAAAAACCAAGGGGCAGATATGTCACGGTTGAAGTTGCGCCGTTTACTCATCAGGCTCAGTTTATTGACGAAACACTTGAAGCTGTTGCGGATGAAATAAGAAGAATCCTTCCGCAAAAAGGAAGCGTGCTTGTTGCAGGGCTCGGCAATATGAGCATAACCCCCGATGCACTCGGTCCGAAATGTGCATCGATGATATTCGCAACAAGACATATAACAGGGGAGTTGCTTCGGTCAACAGGACTTTCAGGCTTGCGATGTGTAACTTCGGTTGCCACGGGTGTTGCGGGAGAAACGGGCGCAGAAGCAGGTGAAATAATCAAGGGAATTGTGCAGACCGTAAACCCCGATGTTGTGATAACTGTTGATGCTCTTGCGGCAAGGAATGTTGAGCGTCTCGGAAGAACAATCCAGATGTGTGACACAGGAATAATTCCCGGCTCGGGTGTGGGCAATTCAAGGCAGGAAATCAGCCAAAAAACAATCGGGGTGCCCGTGATATCAATCGGAGTGCCGACTGTTGTGGATGCCGCAACGCTCATTATGGATTGCACGGGGGACGAAAATTCCGTCTCTGAAAGGGCAGAAAGTATGATGGTAACGCCGCGTGAAATTGATCTGATGATTGAAAGAGCCGCAAAATTGACATCTCTTGCTGTTAACCGTGCATTGCAACCCGATATATCAGCAGAGGATTTATTGATTCTCACTTCATGACCGGAATGATTTTCCGGTCTTTTTTATATCTCGGACTACATATTGTGGTTGAAAAAACAGATGCCACAACTCCGAAAAAGTAACGGCGCAAAAATTCTTGTTGAGAACAAAAAATGTTAAAAAAATCTAAAAAAATTTTTCAAAACCCCTTGATATTCTTTTATAAGCACGCTATAATGTGTTTACATTAGGGTGGAAAAGGGTTGTTTTGGAGAGCTAAGGGGACAATCAATTTCTCGAAAAGAAAAATGGAGTTTTACAGAAAGGAGGAGGCACATGGATTTTTCAACTTGCGGAAAAGAAATAAGAAAATTTGACCAGGTCAACAGAATGGCAATACCTCCTTCGTTCAGAGAAAAACTCGGAACAACGGTTTACGTTCTCAAATCAATCCACGAAGAGCCTTGCCTTCTTCTGATGTCGGAAGACAGCTGGCAGGCATTCAACGAAAAGTTCACATCAAAACTTTCGGGCACTCAGCTCATCGCCGCACAGCGCTGGCTTGCAAACAGAGTTGACAAAGCACCCGTTGATAAATCCGGCAGAATCACCATCAAAGATGAGTTTAAGGAATATGCAAATCTTGATGAAGATGTTTATGTTGTCGGAATCATGAACAGAGTTGAACTCTGGAACTATGATGCATGGGTTGAAACAACATCGGCATATACCGGTGCAACATTTGACCTGAGCGTTATGGACTATAACTGATCGGGGATAAAGAGATGAACGAAATAAAAACCTCAGAGTTTAAACATATTCCCGTTCTTTTTGAAGAAACGATAGATTCTCTTAATATAAAACCTGACGGAATTTATGTTGACTGCACATCGGGCGGCGGCGGACATTCAACCGCAATCGCCAAACGTCTGAAAACAGGAAGACTGATATCAATTGACCGTGATCCGCAGGCAATAGCAACTCTCAAAGAAAGACTTGCTCCGTTTGAATGTGTGACGATTGTTCACGATAATTTTTTCAATATAAAAAACATTCTTGATTCGCTCGGCATCAACGGTGTTGACGGAATTCTTGCCGACCTCGGAGTCAGCTCATATCAGCTCGATGAGCCGTCAAGAGGATTTTCATTCCATCACGATGCGCCGCTTGATATGAGAATGAGCCTTGAAGGAATGAGCGCGGCTCAGGCTGTGAACACTCTTTCTCAGGATGAACTCAGAAAAATCATTTATGATTACGGCGAAGAAAAATTTGCTCCGTCAATCGCAAGAGCAATTGTCAGAGCGAGGGAAACCAAACCTATAGAAACAACATTTGAACTTTCAGATATAATCAAATCCGCAATGCCCGCCGCTGCAAAAAGAGACGGGCATCCTGCAAGAAAAACGTTTCAGGCAATAAGAATTTACATTAACTCGGAAATTTCAGGGCTTGATAATGCGGTTGCTGATATGTTTGACTGTCTCAACATCGGAGGAAGAGTGAGTGTTATAACATTCCATTCGCTTGAAGACAGAACGGTTAAAAAGCAGCTTGCAGAATATTCAAAAGGTTGTACCTGCCCCAAGAATTTTCCTGTTTGTGTTTGCGGAAATTCGCCCCGTGCAAAAGTTTTCAAAGCAGTTTCGCCGAGTGCGGCAGAAATTGCAGAAAACAACAGAAGCCGAAGCTCAAGGCTTCGCACGGCGGAAAAATTGACTGACTGATAATAGACTATAATCAATCAACAAAGAAAGGAGATGCAGAGGAATGGCAAACTATAATCGCAGCGAAGCTCTCGATTTGTCGCTGTATAATATGCCTGCACTTAAACCTGATGTGCAGGAAACAGAGATAAGAAAACCCACTCAGAGAAAACCGAAATCTGCGGCACAGATTCGCCGTGAATCAATAGCCTCTGCTCTTCGTGCGGTTAAGCTGTTCTTTGTTTCAGCAGTTCTTATATTGCTTTTCGGCTCTGTGCTTTTCTCGAAGATTTCGCTCATAACGCTTCAGAGTGAAGCTGGTGAGTGGGAGCTTAAGATTAAGGAAGCACAAAGCGAAAACACAAGACTTATGATGCAGCTTAACTCGACAGTATCTCTTGATAAGGTTGATGAATATGCGGTTTCTGTTTTGGGTATGCATAAGCTTGAACGCTATCAGATTCACTACTTCGGCAACACGGATGGCGACGAAGTAGTTTTGGTCGGCGGAAAAGCTGTGGAAGATAAAGAGGTAAAATAAGCCGACGAAAATAACGGCGGTGATTTTCCGCTTTATTGCATATGCACGGCGATTAACGGCATATACATTGAAAAGTTATAGTCAAGGCTGTCTCAAAAAATACGGACTCAGAAACCGTTTCCGATGCATTGTTTGTCGGGAATTGTGATTTTTGTTTGCTGTTTTTTGAGACAGCGTTATTTATTTTTATTTATAAGAATAAAGAAAGGAAGAAACGGCTTGAATAAAGTGTCTCCGAGAAGAAAACTGTTTTTGAGAACAGTAGTTGTTTTTCTTGCTCTGGCAATAGGTGTTTTTGGCGTAACATCTGTTAACCTTGCAAGAATTCAGCTTATCGACAGCGAACAATACAAGGAACAAGCGGAGAAAAATCAGCTTCACGATACCGAAATTGCGGCGGAGCGAGGAATAATATACGATGCCAACGGAACGGTGCTTGCAAAGAGCGCATCGGTCTGGAAAGTTTATATAAAGCCCAATGCAAAAACTCTCAATGAGCATGAAGACTTCAAAAACGATCTTTGCCGTAAACTTTCGGAAATTACAGGCATTGAATTTGAAAGCATCAAAGAAAAGGCAGATAAAAACGGATATGCCTATCTCGTTGTTAAAAGACAGATAGAGTTTGAAGAAAAAGAAAAAGTTGCAGAGCTTATGAGCAGTGCTTATGAGTATGACGTTTTCGAAAAAAATAAAGACGGAATTCTTGAAAAACACGAGAAGAAGATTTATTACAGCTCGGCAATCGGAATTGACCCCGATGTCAAGAGATATTATCCTTACGGAACTCTCGCTTCAAACGTAATCGGATTCACGGGTACGGATGATATCGGCAGATCGGGTATCGAGCTCAAATATGACGGCGCTCTTACAGGCACTCCCGGCAGAATTATAACTGCGCAAAACGGAAAGAGCGATGTTATGAAGCAGGAGTTTGAAACATATTACGATGCAACTCAGGGCACAAGCCTTGTGCTTACGATAGACGAAGTTATCCAGAGATATCTTGAAGATTCTCTTGAGCAGGCATATATCGACTCGAAGGGCGCAGGCGCTTACGGAATTGTTATGGATGTCAACACGGGCGCTATTATTGCAATGGCATCCATGCCGAATTACGACCTTAACAATCCGCAGAGCCTTACGGATTCGGAGCGTCAGGCACTTGAAGCGTATGAAGATGCCGCTCAAAAAAGCAAAGCCCGAAACGGTATGCTCTATTCAAAGTGGAGAAACTTCATTGTCAGCGACAGTTATGAGCCGGGCTCGGTTTTCAAAATCATAACAGCAGCGGCTTGCCTTGAAGAAAATGTTGCAACTCTTGAAACAACTTACAGTTGCTCAGGTAAAATTCAGGTTTCCGACTGGACTATCAAATGCCACAGAAGAGAAGGTCACGGAATGCAGAATTTCCAGCAGGGTCTCATGAATTCATGCAATCCCTTCTTCATCACGGTCGGTCAGAAACTAGGCATAGAAAAATTCTATGAATATTTTGAAGCGTTCGGATTCACCGAAAAAACGGGTATTGACCTTCCTGCAGAAAGCACCCCCGTTGCAGGTGTAACCTACCATGCACTTGACCAGATGGGAATCGTTGAACTTTCGAGTTCGTCGTTTGGTCAGTCATTCCAGGTAACTCCCATTCAGATGATAACCGCAATGAGTGCGATTGCAAACGGCGGAAAACTTATGCAGCCTTATCTCATTGCAAAAGAGCTTGATGAAAACGGAAATGTTATCAGAGAAACAAAACCCGTTGTTAAAAGACAGGTTGTTTCAGAGAAAACCGCACAGACAGTTTCCGAAATGATGGAAGCGGTTGTTTCAATCGGTACCGGTAAAAACGCCTATGTTTCAGGCTACAGAGTGGCAGGCAAGACGGGTACATCGCAGAAACTCGGACATAAGGGCAAATATGTTTCGTCATTCGGATGTTTTGCTCCTGCGGACAATGCGGAAATTGCGATTCTTATCCTTGTTGACGAACCCGTAGGACAGATTAACGGCGGACAGATTTGTGCTCCCGTTGCAGCTCAGGTTATTGAAAAAACACTTGAATATCTCAATGTTGAAAGACAGTATACGGAAAAAGAACTTGCAACACTCGATGTTTCTGCTCCCAACCTTATCGGCATGACAATCGGTGAAGCAAGAGCTGCTCTCAAGAAGGACGGATATGAAGTCAAAACAGTCGGCAACGGCGAAACGGTTACAGCGCAGATGCCTTCATATCAGCAGACAATGCCTAAAAACGGCATAGTTGTTCTCTATACAGGAAACGATGCCGAGAGATTGACGGCAACCGTTCCCGACCTTCGTCAGATGACAGTGTCACAGGCAAACAAATATGCCATTGCGGCAGGTTTAAATATCAAAATATCGGGCAATGCTTTGAATACGGGTGAACTCATATCCTATGACCAGAGCGAAGAGCCCGGAACAGAAGTGGAATACGGAAAAACAATTACGGTTTACTTCAAGTCCGATAAGGACGTAAACGATTATGCGGGATAAAACAGAAATTCCGCAATAAGGAGGACAGAAGATGAAGCTTGATCAGATAGCGGTTGAATTGGGGAAAAGTATAAGCTTCGGAGAGAGAGAGGTAACCTTTATCACCGATAACTCGGCGAAGGTAAGTGAAGGGTGCATATTTATCTGCATTGAAGGTAAGCATTTTGACGGACACACAAAAGCGGCGGAAGCTCTTGAAAAGGGTGCGGCGGCTGTTGTTGTTCAGAAAGATCTCGGTCTTGAACGGCAGATTCTTGTTGAAAACACAAGAAGCGCATATGCTTATATCTGTGCGGCATTCTACGGCCATCCCGAAAGGAATCTCAAAATCATCGGTGTTACGGGAACAAACGGAAAAACAACTTCCTGCTTTATTCTCAAATCCATTCTTGACGGTATGGGTCACAAAACAGGTCTTATCGGCACGGTGAAAAATATCGTCGGCAACAAAGAATATCCTGCGGCGCTCACAACTCCCGATTGCTATGAACTCTTCGGACTCTATAAAGAAATGGTTGAAGCGGGATGTGAATACTGTGTTATGGAAGTTTCATCTCAGGCGCTTGATCAGCACAGAGTTGACGGCGTTCATTTTGAAGCGGCTATTTTCACAAATCTTACCCGTGACCATCTTGATTATCACGGCACTTTCGAAAACTATATGTCAGCAAAGCGCAAACTTTTTGAAAATTCATCTCTTGCAGTTATGAATATCGATGATGAAAGTGCGGCGTTCATGACTGAAGGTCTTGATTGCAGAACGGTAACTTTCTCGGTTGATAACAACAACTGCGATTATTCAGCAAAGAATATCCGTATTGCTTCATCAGGTGTAAAATATGAACTTGTGAGCAACAACAATATCGGCAGAGTCAGGTTTGCCGTGCCGGGAAAATTCTCGGTTTATAATTCAATGGGTGCGGCTGTATGTCTTGTTGAAATGGGAATGGATTTCAAAGCGGTTCTTGATTCTCTTATGCTTTGCACAGGTGTTCCCGGCAGAATGGAAATCGTTCCTGCCGATGTGCCTTACACAATCATCATTGACTATGCACACACCCCCGACGGACTTGAAAATGTTCTCAAATGTGTCCGCGAAATAACCGAGGGCAAGGTCATCTGTCTCTTTGGTTGCGGCGGTGACAGAGATAAAACAAAGCGCCCGATTATGGGCGAAATTGCGGCGGCTCTTTCTGATGTTGCCGTTATAACATCGGATAATCCGAGAAGTGAAGACCCCGAAGCAATTATCGAAGATATCACCGCAGGCATCGGCAAAGGCGGCGCAAAGATAATCGTTGACAGCGACAGAAAGAGCGCGATCAGAAAAGCTCTCGAATCTGCAGGCGAGGGCGATGTGGTTATCCTTGCAGGCAAGGGTCAGGAAACTTATCAGATTCTTGCAAGCGGTAAAATTCATTTTGATGAGCGAGAAGAAGTTGCTCAAATTCTTTCTGAAAAGGCGTGAAGTAAATGTTACCCTTAACTTTTAAAGAAGCTGCTCAGGCGGTCAATTCTTCAACAACTCTTGAAGGAAAATTTGACTGCGTTTGCACAGATACAAGAAAAATAACTCAGGGCAGTCTTTTTATTGCCATCAAGGGCGAAAATTTTGACGGCCATGATTTTGCTGCAAAAGCGGTTGAAAGCGGCGTAAAAGCCGTTATCTGCGAAAAAGACTGCGGACTCGGCGAAAATCAGATTCTTGTTGAAAGCACCCGTCAGGCACTTCTTGATCTCGCAGGGTATTACAGAAGTCTTTTCAACATCCCTGTTATCGGAATAACGGGCAGTGTAGGAAAAACAACAACAAAGGAAATGACCCATGCGGTTATGTCCTCAAAATACAATACACTCAAAAACGAAGGTAATCTCAACAACGAAATCGGTGTTCCGCTCACTCTTTTCAGGCTTGAAAAGACGCATGAAGCGGCGGTTATCGAAATGGGAATGAGCGGATTTGAAGAAATTTCAAGAATGACAAAAGCCGTAAAACCCGATGTTGCGATTATCAGCAATATCGGAGTTTCGCATATCGAAAAGCTCGGCTCAAGGGAAGGCATTCTCAAAGCAAAGCTCGAAATTCTCAACGGAATGAAAGATGATTCACCTTTGATTCTCAATGCCGATGACGATATGCTCATTACCGTAAATGCAGGGTCACATCCCGTGACTTATTACGGAATCGAAAATGAAAAATCAATGTTCAAGGCATTTGAAATAACCTCCAAAGAAGATGAAACCGAGCTGACTGTCGGTTTCGGCGGCGGAACGGGCAGGGCGAGCCTGCCTTTCCCGGGTCGCCACAATGTTTACAATGCGCTGGCTGCAGTTGCCGCAGGTTCATTTTTCGGAATCGTGCCGCTCGACCGTTTTGAAGCTCTCAAGAGCTATGTTCCTGCAGGTATGCGCCACAGAATCAATAAAAAATGCGGCATAACATTCATTGAGGATTGCTACAATGCAAGTCCCGATTCTCAGGCGGCGGCTCTTGCCGTGCTCGGCGGAATGAATGCAAAAAGAAAGATTGCGGTTATCGGCGATATGCTTGAACTCGGCGATGTGAGCGAAAGTGCGCACTACGGGGTTGGAACAAAAGCTGCCGAAAACAACATAGACACCGTTTTCACTTACGGTCAGCGTTCTTTGCAGACCGCAAAAGGTGCATCAGACGGAAAAGTTCGTTTAGTCAAGAGTTTTGATGATAAAGAAAAACTCGCCTCTGAACTTGCTTCATATCTTGAAGAAGGCGATGCCGTGCTCTTCAAAGCGAGCAGGGGAATGAAACTCGAAGATGTTATCTTTGCAGTTTACGGAGCGCTTGAAAAATGAGCGTTGCTTCTGTAATTGCCGTTGCAGGCATAACGGGTCTTGCCGTAACATTCATTCTTGGATTCAGCTTTATTCCGTGGCTCGGAAAATCAGAGTTCGGGAATACTTTTACGGCTTTTGAAAGAAACCGTGCCGTGCCTACCATGGGTGGTATAATTATTGCAATCGGAACTGTATGCGCAATTTTCCTTGCGGTTGTTACCGATAAAATCACAGGCGGAGAAATTGTTGCTTCGGGGAGCATGATTCCCAATGAGATGAACACGAAGCTCTGGTGCGGCGTTATCATGTCGGTTTCGATGGCATTAATCGGAATGACTGACGATTATTATAAAATCAGAACCCGCAGTAATCTCGGTCTGCCGATAAAACAGAAATCCGTGATGCAGTTTTTCGTTATTCTTGCATATCTTACCGGTCTTTATATGGCTATGAACGGAAAACCTTATATGTTCATTCCGTTTTTCGGAAATGCAGAGCCGGGATTTTTTTACTGGATAATCGGAATTATATTCATATACGCTTCGGTCAATGCCGTCGGCATATCGGATGGAGCCGATGGCTTGTGCGAAGCGATAACCGTCACATCGGCAATTTCGCTCGGTGTGATTGCCGTTTTGAAAGGCTTTTTCGGATTCACTCTGATGTCTGCCGCATCGCTCGGCGCTTGCATCGGTCTGATGCTCTGGAATGTGAAACACATTAAAATCCGCATCGGAAAAACAGGAACATTGTTTCTTGGCGGCATGATTGTTGCCGTTTCGTATGCAATCGGATGTCCGCTGATACTTTTTTTGGCAGGACTTTCTTATTTTGTAATCGGAGCAAGCAACATCATTCAGATAGTTTATTATAAGAAAACGGGCGGCATACCTTTGCTCAGGAATGCACCCGTTCAGCATCATCTCAAATTAATCGG
>JAZRJH010000108.1:0-2227 GCA_045645685.1 Acutalibacteraceae bacterium | reverse complement strand
TCAGATACGATTACTCGTTCAGAGTTTATCCGCGGCATTTATACGCAGAACCATATCGGTTGCCTTCGGTCTGTCGCCGATATAATATGTGCCGAATCTTGTAGCGGTAAATTCATATTCTTCGGAGTATTCACCGCTGATGGGGTCAAACCATTGATATGTATAGTTTCCGTTTGGCACAAGACTGCCGACAGTACCCGTTTTTATTCCGCCGTAAAACATTGTATTGGATTTTTGTGCAACCGATTCATCAGTGAATGAATAAAAATAAACAACGATTTCCGTATTGCTTTCGTTGCTTGCATAAGCGTAATAAACATTGTTTGCAGGAACGAAATATGCTCTATTATTAAATTTTGGAATGAGGTTATACCATTCCGTTTCCTCAAAAAATTCACGCATATATCCGACCTGATATGAGCTTGCGTATTCAAGCGAATCCTGCCATGTAGCATTGATTTTTTCTTCACTTGTTATTATGTCAACACCGTCAGAGCTGTCGTTTTCCTCATCATAAATGTTGAGATAGCTCCAAGTGTCATGTCCGCCCCAGCCGTAACCGTACATACCGTTAAGATATGCTGTCCAGCCTTGCATTCTTGAACCGAAGTTCTTTGTCCAGAGATAGCAATACTGACCCTCATAATTGATTGCGGGTTTGCCTTGTGAGTTATACCAGCAGTCCTTTTCAATCTTGAAATTGCTTTGCTCTGTTTTTGAGGTATGCCACTGCACCGCATAGAAATTATGTGCTTTCACATCTCTGAAACAGGAAGGCATTGCGTCTTTAAAATAAACCTTGCATTCATCCGTTGCTCCCTCTCCGTTGCCGTAAACCGATGTTGAACCGACGTTTTCCATATGAGCAGAAAGCGGATGATCATAAGCATCATGCTTTGCTATATATTCCGCAACAAGCTTGTAAGGGTTGTTATACAATCCCCATTCGGGATGGTTTGTTTCGCTCCAATAGAAATCGTTGTCAACCTCCTGACCGAGAGTCCAGATAACGGGATATGCGCCGTATCTTGCGACCCAGTAACGGCTGACTTTTTCAAGGTAAGCTTTTGCCGAATCAGACGGCTCATTGCTGTTGAACCCGCCGTTGTTTGAAATCAGAGGCGCAATAAAATAAGAGAAGGAAAACTGTGCGTTTGCGTTAACAAGACCGTTTTCGGCAATGATGTGGAATTTTTCGTCATAGTCGGCAAGACCTGACATGTCGTCTTCGGTTATGCCGTTTGTGAAATCAAACTTTGCGCCGATAGGTTCACTCTGATATACTGTAAAGCCTTGTGAAACACGCTTTTCGCATATTGTTTTAACCATATCAACAGTTTCGTCACCGAGACTCCAGTGCGTATCACCAAGGTAGAAAAAAGGAGTTCCGTCATCATAAGTGAAATACTTTTTGCCTGCGTTTGTTGTCACAAAACCATGCTTATAGATATCGTGTTCACCGCTGTATTCGGTGCAGATAACCTTGCCCGTTCTGCCGTCAAGCGAAGTGTTTTCGGCATCCGTGCAGATGGTTTTGAAATACCAATCACCTTCGGAGGGGCAAACGAATCGGATTTTCCAGACATTACCTCCGTCCCAGAAAGCAGGGATTATATATAATCTGCCGTTGCCCCAAAGATGAAGTTCCACATCAACGTCATTGAACGGGTTGGTATATGATTTTTTGCTCTCAAAAGCAATCTCATTTGCAACCCATGTTTCTGCATTCAATTTCTGTTCGGGATTCTCAATCAGTTCACCGTTATATTCAATCCACGAGTGAGGATTTACCGTAGCAGAGGGTATAGCGGTTTCATCTGTACCTTTGATATTGTTGATTAATTTTGCAAAGTAATTGATAACTATACCTGTGATTTCTTCCACTGTGTTTATTATTGCAGGTGTACCCGCACTTGTTCCGTTAGAAGCATAAGACGAGAGTGTAGCGGATGAAAATATAAAAGCAACGCAAAGAAGCAGTGAAATTTGTTTTTTGAATCTCATAATTACCTCCACAATTTTTATTTATCTGACTGTTATACAAATTGGAATTTGTTGTTAACTGCAGCAGTCTCAATAATTATCCGTTATACTCTGCCGCAAAGCGTGTAAGGTCGGGACCGTCAGGTCTTATATCATATCCTTGCCAGGCTACCACTCTGTTTTCACAGGGAATTACAAGCAGATTTTGTCCGTTCATTCCGCCTTTGTTATACGAATCTTTTAT
>JAZRJH010000107.1:0-2315 GCA_045645685.1 Acutalibacteraceae bacterium | reverse complement strand
TTAAGAATTTCATAGAATGCCGAGAAGAAACCTGCTGAATTCTTCGGAAGCTCACGGCTTGAATTAACAGAATAATATTCGTTATCTCCGTAAGTAAAGCTCACGGAAGTTGTGGGTGCATCAAGAAGCTGCAATTCGCTCGGTCTGAGTTCTCCCCATTTGAGAACACCGAATTCCTTGCATTTGCGCCTTATCTTTTCCAATGCTTCGGCGTCGATCTGAAAACTTGCGGATTCTTCTTCAGCACCGATATACGGCTGATTATAATATTCAAACCATACCTCGTTTTTCTCGTTGAGATATATTCTCATATTCATTGAACCGCCGTCCATTCCGCCGCCCGTAGAATAAGAGCAGGATACAACTGTATCCGACAAATCCCGTTCCATGCCGCCTTTATCGGGTATGTAAAATTTCGTTTTGTAATACCACACACCGACTGCGGCGGCAATGGCAACAGCACCGACCAAAATCACGATTATCGCAACTTTCATCTTTTTATTCATATAAATTATCAGTTAGCTTTGGGAGTTCCGCAACAAGCACAGAATGCACCGCTGTCATTTGTTGCATTGCAAGCGGGGCAAACCCAACCCTGTGCAACGGGAGCCTGCGCAGGCTGCTGTGCATAAGCGTTCTGCTGAGCATAGGGATTTGCCTGCTGAGGCTGTGCATAAGCGTTCTGCTGAGCATAGGGGTTAGCCTGAGGCTGACCGTAAGGATTCTGCTGTGCGTAAGGATTAGCCTGAGGCTGACCGTAGGGATTCTGCTGAGCATAGGGATTTGCCTGAGGCTGACCGTAAGGATTCTGCTGTGCATAGGGATTTGCCTGAGGCTGACCGTAGGGATTCTGCTGTGCATAGGGATTAGGCTGACCGTAAGCGTTTGCGGGAGCAAAACCCTGATTCATGGGCATACCGTTATTCATGGGCATACCGCCATTCATCATATTGGGCATTGCACCGCCTCTGCCGGGAGTGAGAGTATTGATAACTTCCATAGCCATCTGCTGATACTTGTTGTATTCCATTGTGCCCATACCCTCAACACGGAATGTATTGAGCTGAACTCTGAAATCGTCAAAATAGGGATTGTTTACTGCAAATTCAAGAATGAAGTTGTAGTAGAACTTATATCTGGGAGGATTGTAGCTTACTCTCTGACCGTCTTTGCCCTGAGTATAGATTTCGTCCTTATCTTCATCGATCTTGAGGTTGCAGCTCATGATTGATGAAAGAGCCATAACGTCGGGATTCTCGTCATCCCAGTTGTTGGGGCTGAAAGATGAAACAACAAAATTGCCGTTTGCCATATCAACATAAATCTTCTTGCCGTCACCGAAAGTGAGATTAGGTCTGAAAGACTTAAGAGCAACTTTGTTCTGCTCTCTGTAAGCAAGCTGCTGCTTGATTTCATCGATTGTTGAGCTTCTTCTGTCGCTGAAGAAGGGTGAAAGCTTCTTTGCACAGTCCTTACACATATTGCCGTCTTCAAGCTTTCTGTTGCCGAGAAGTCCTATTTTTTCACCGCAGATGTCACAAAATTTCTTATCAAAAAGTCCCATAATAATTTTCTCCTTTTAAAATACAGATTTATTACAATTTAATTATTTAGCATCGCTTTCGTTGAAGATGTCACCGCATTCAGGGCAGAACTTCGGAGGATTCTTGGGGTCTTCGGGCTTCCAGCCGCATTTGTCGCACTGATAAAGAGGTGCACCCTCGGGTTTCTTCTGTCCGCAGTTGGGGCAGAACTTGCCTTTGTTCACTGCACCGCATGAACAAGTCCAGCCTTCTTCGGAAGGCTTCTTTGCACCGCATTCTGTGCAGAAGTTGCCGCTTACGGTTGCTCCGCAAGCACATTTCCAACCGTTTGCAGGTGCTGTGGGTGCTGACTGTGCGGGTCCCGCCGCAGCCTGCTGTGGCTGTTGCTGCTGAACGCCTGCATTATACAGTGCCATCGGATCAAAGTTTCCGCCTGCGTTTGCTGCCATGTTCATACCCATAAAGCCCATCATTGCTCCGTTTTCGTTTGCTGCTGCAGCTTCCATTGCATTCGCTCTTGCATCAGTCATTCTTCCTGCCATCATAAACGGATTTGAGCCCATTGTTGCGGCATCTTCCATCTGATTGATTTTCTTCATATCCTCTTCGGTGAGGGTAATCGGATTAAGCGCGATGGATTCAACCGAAATACCTCTGCGCTGTGTCCATTCAACTGCAAGTGCCTTATTGAGAGCATCCTTAAGCTCTGTTGTGTGTGCAGGAATCTGTGCAGGACGGAGTTCAAGTTCTGTAAGCATTGCGAATGCAGGC
>JAZRJH010000106.1:0-4496 GCA_045645685.1 Acutalibacteraceae bacterium | reverse complement strand
TTACTTGATGTTCCGAGCAAAAAGATTGATAAAGAAAATGAAAGAAATGGGATTGAAACAATGATAGAAAAGGTGACTTTATGAGAGAAAACTTTCCGATAAAATATGAATATTTCAGAGAAAAGCTCATCGAAAAAGAATCTGTTTGCGAAATCAATTTCAGTATAACTGATAACGAAGATTATCAGGACATCTGGATGGGATATTGTGATGAACATAAATTGTATTGGTTCAGCAGAATGAAAGGCGCTGAAGAAAACGGATATGATTTTGAAACAGCCGATGAATTGCTGAACGCAAAAGTTTTTGACGGTAAATCAATGGCAGAGCTTTGGAATAAGGTTAAGTTCGATTCAATAAACTGTGTCAGCACACACACTTGGGCGTGGCGGAGTTGTTGGAATAGTTATACCGCCCGTGAAAAGGATTATGAAAAAATTGCCCAACTTGCCTGTGAGCTCTGGCCTCACCACGGTTTGGATGAAATGTGCGACGAGATTAAAGAAATCATTGCAGGCGAAAACGATATGATATTTACTTTGTATTGCTATAAAGAAATGGTCGGTTTTGCTCATTGCTCAATCCGTAACGATTATGTTGAAGGTACACATAACAGCCCCGTCGGTTATCTTGAGGGAGTTTATGTCAAAGAGGAATGGCGTAATTTAGGCTTTGCAACAGAACTTGTTACCTGCTGTCAGAACTGGGCAAAATCAAAAGGCTGCAAAGAATTCGCAAGCGACTGCGAACTCTATAACACCAACAGCTTTAACTTCCATATGGCAATGGGTTTTGAGGAAGCAAACCGTGTTATATGTTTCAAGAAAGAGTTGGGGTAATTCAATATGGTTAGAAAAGCAACTAATAACGATATATCTGCGATAGCTGAGTTATACCGTGAGCAATTCAGAGAAATGGCAAAGCTGATTCCCGATTTTATCAAAGAGGGAGACCAGAGCACAGAGTTTATTGAAAATACAATAACGAATGAAGCGTCAGATATTCTTGTATACGAGAATGATGGCACAGTCGTCGGCTTTATCCTGCTTCAAGCTAAAATAAGACCCGATTTTGAATTTATGCATCCCGGAAAGTATTGCTATATAATGGACATAATCGTCACAAAAAATCATCGTGGCAAAGGCTTCGGAACAGCTTTAATGAACGCTGCAAAAGATTGGGCAAAAGAACGGGATTGTAACTTTATAAACCTTGATGTTCTTGTAAATAACCCCGGTGCAATCAAGCTCTATGAAAAACTCGGTTTTATCCCCAAATCGCAGGAAATGTATTGTAAGCTAAACAACAATTAAACTATTTTTTAATATGAGGTATAAATATGAAAACCAATATATTAAAACAAAATGAAAACAGTTGGAATGCGTTAGCTGAAGATTTTTTTGGTGTAACCGCTTTACCTGTACTTGGTTGTTCAATACCGACAGAGGATCAACTGCACCTTTTTCCCGACCTTAACGGCAAGGCTGTGTTTGAAATGGGCTGCGGCAGCGGTCATTCGCTCAAATGGTGTGCTGAACACGGTGCAAAAGAGCTTTTCGGTCTTGATATTTCTGAAGAACAACTTAAAGCTGCAAAGAAATTGCTCGGAGAAAACGGATATTCCTGTACACTCTTTCATCAGCCTATGGAAGAAAATGCAAACATTCCGCAGAACTATTTTGATGTTGTTTATTCAATCTATGCAATCGGTTGGACTACAGACCTTGAGAAAACAATAAAAAATGCTGCATCTTATCTGAAACGAGGCGGCACGTATATTTTCTCTTGGGATCATCCGCTGTTGCATTGTGTTGATTTGGAAAGCGTTGCTATTTCGGGCGGTAACAGAACCGTTGCAACCAAAGAACGCATAATTTTCAGCGGCAACTATCTCGAAGAAGATTATTACACTTTCGAGAAATATGGTAATCCTCTTACTCTGCAAAACAGAAAGCTTTCAACATACATAAACACCCTTGCCGACGCAGGTTTTGTTGTTGAAAGAGTGATTGAAGAAACAAGCGAAACCGTTCTTGAAAAATCAGCAGACTTCGCTTCAGGTTACTATGCCGATTTCAAAGCAAAGCATTTTCCGCTGTCGATTGTTATTAAGGCAAGAAAGCTTTGACTTTTGAGGTGTAGATATGTTTGAACTCGAACAAGTATGTAATGAAAACATGACGCATTACAGCGAATATGAAAAAGCATTTGAAACTGATTTGAAGCAGTATCAATCAAGAATTTATCCGTCTGAAAATGCAGAAGTTTTGCGTTGGTATCATATAAAGACAGACGAGAAATATATCGGTGCAATTTGGTTGGAGAAGAATGCCAACGATGATTTCGCTGTTTTAGGTGTTTTCATAGCAGATGAGCTTTACAGAAACACTGGCATCGGTAAATCAGCGATTGAACAAATAATCAAAACCGATTTACAGTATATGCACACAAATAAAATACTCCTTCGTGTCCGTGAAGAAAACGAAAGAGCAATCAGATGTTATAAATCAGTTGGATTTATAGAAAATTCAAGATACAGAAAAGGTAACTTGAATGTTGTTGAAATGATATATGAGGCTTAATTATGCGCCTTTCACGTAGTACCCAATAAAGCTGATAAAAAGTTTGTGCGCTGTAGTATATAGACTTAAGCTCATGTTGGAGTTATAATATAATAGGAAAGATATAGAAACTCTGTCAAAGAGGTGAGAAAATGAAAGCAGTAATCTATGCCCGATATTCAAGCAGCGGACAGAGAGAGGAATCTATTGAGGGTCAGCTTCGTGAATGCTACAAGTACGCTGAAAGAAATGGCATTCAGGTTATAGGAACATACATAGACCGTGCTAAAACTGCAAAAACAGCAGACAACCGCAGCAATTTTCAGAAAATGATTAAGGACAGTGCAAAAAGACAGTTTGATTATGTGCTTGTGTGGAAACTTGACCGCTTTGCCCGTGACCGTTTCGACTCGGCACATTACAAGCACGCTCTCAAAAAAAACGGTGTCAGAGTGTTGTCTGCTACTGAAGCTATTTCACAAGGTGCAGAAGGTATAATTCTTGAATCTGTCCTTGAAGGTATGGCAGAATATTATTCGGTTGAGCTTGCAGAAAAGGTTATAAGAGGTCAGACCGACAACGCCTTGGATTGCCGCTTTAACGGCGGAACAGTTCCGATTGGCTATGTCATAAATAAAGAAAAGCATTTTGAAATTAATCCCGACACCTCTCCGTTTGTTCTTGAAGCATTTGAAATGTATGATTCCGGTGAAACGATGCAGACTATTGCTGATCACCTTAATGCAAAGGGTTTACGCAACACACGCGGCACAAAACTCAATGTAAACTGCATTTCAACGATGCTCACAAACAGAAGATATATCGGCGAATATGCTTACAGAGAAATTGTAACCCCTAACGGCATTCCCGCCATTGTTCCTGAAGATTTGTTTTACCGTGTGCAGAAAAAGATTGAGATTAACAGGAAGTCACCTGGAAAGCACAAGGCGGTTGAAGATTATATTCTCTCAACAAAGCTCTATTGTGGAAAGTGTATGACCTTTATGCTTGGCGAAAGCGGCACTTCAAGAAATAAAACAACATATCGTTATTATAAATGCTATTCTGCAAAGCGTGACGGCAAATGCGATAAGAAAGCCGTAAAAAAGGATTGGATTGAGGATATTGTAATAAATCAGATTCTTGAAGTAATATGGGATGATAAGCTGATTGATGATCTGACAAGAATGGTTATGGAGTATCAGCGAAAAGAAAGCTCAACATTAAAACTTCTCAACGAAAACCTCAGAGAAGTTAAAAGTAGCATCAGCAATATTCTGAAAGCCATTGAAAAAGGTATATTCACAGACTCTACAAAAGAACGACTTGACGAACTTGAGGAACAGAGAAAAGAGCTTGAAAATCAGATTTCAAAAGAGAAAATTGAACACCCCTTGCTCGAGCCTGATTATATCAAATATTGGTTTTACCGTTTCAGAAAAATGGATTCTACCCTACTCAAAAACCGTCAGAAGCTTGTTGACTGTTTTGTAAATTCAATAGTATTATACGATGACCGAATTGAATTCTTTTTCAATTTCCGAAAAGGGGCAAATATCCTCTCTTTGGAAGACCTGGAAAAAGGTTCGTGTTTATTTGACACAATTCCACCAAATCAAGGTTTATACCGCAAGGTATGAACCTTGATTTTTTGTTTAATCCTGTTTTATTAAGAAAAAGCAGCAGATACAACATGATACAAGAATAAAATTCTGTAATTCCGAAAATCACTCTTGATTTTTCAGGAAAGCGGATGTATAATACAAAACGAAATAAATACAGGGGAGCTTGTTGTTGCAGGCTGAGAGGAAGTAATCAAACTTCGACCCTATAACCTGATGCGGATAATGCCGCCGTAGGAAGTCATACACAAGGATTTTTTACAGGATGCATCCGTAAGGTTGTTTCCTGTTTTTATTTTATACCCGGGGAGCC
>JAZRJH010000105.1:0-5532 GCA_045645685.1 Acutalibacteraceae bacterium | reverse complement strand
CGCCCACGGGTCAGTAGACAGCTTCCGTAGACACTGCGTTAAGGTGTAGGACTTGTTGGAGTCCGATGAGCGGCGCAAAAGCGCAATTTGAGTGGTACCGCGGGTTAGAATTTTACTCGTCTCAAAGCAATCGAAATATTGCTTTGAGGCGTTTTTGTTTTTCTCAAAGCAATCCGATGGAAGGAGCCAAAAACATGGACTACAATTTGAAAGAAGTTGCAGGCAGAATCAAAGATCTGCGCGAAGCAACAGGTTATTCTCAGGAAGAACTTGCAAAACTTACAGGTGTTTCTGTTGAGGACTATAAGATTCTTGAACAGGGCGAAAGAGACTTCAGCTTCACATTCATTTACAAGTGCGCAAAGGCTTCCGGCGTTGAAGTTGTTGATATTCTTGAAGGCAGAAGCTCAACTCTTACCTCTTTTGCAATAACAAGAAAGGGCGAAGGCCTTAAGATTGTTAAGCAGAAAGGTTTTGTTTATAATAACCTTGCACCCAAATTCAAGGATAAGCTCGCAGAGCCTTTCCTTGTTAAATTCCCTTATCTTGAAGAAGAACAGAATGCTCCCATAAAACTCAGCTCCCATAACGGTCAGGAATTTGACGTTATCGTTAAGGGTTCGCTTAAAGTTCAGGTTGGCAATCATGTTGATATTCTTAACGAAGGCGATTCAATTTTTTATAACAGCCTTATCCCTCACGGTATGATTGCCGTGAGCGAAGGCGGATGCGAATTCCACGCTGTTGTTCTTAATCCTCAGGACGGACAGGTCAGCGAAGAATATCCCGAAACACCTTATGTTACAACAAAGACAGCTTCTGTTGAAAAGAATACAAAATCAACAGTTGCCGATAATTTCATTGAATCCTATTATGATGAAAACGGTGTGTTCAGTGGAATTTCATTCAAAAACGAGGATCAGTTTAACTTCGCTTTTGACTGTGTTGATGAAATTGCTTCAAAAACACCCGATAAACTTGCTATGATGTGGGTCGGTAACGACAAAACAGAGCGCAGATTCACATTCAGCGATATGAAGAAATATTCAGCAAAAACTGCTAACTATTTTGAATCGCTCGGAATCAAAAAGGGCGACACGGTTATGCTTGTTCTCAAGCGTCACTATCAGTTCTGGTTCTGTATGCTTGCTCTTCATAAGATTGGTGCAATTGCAATCCCTGCAACAAATCAGCTTGTTGAGCACGACTTCAGTTACAGATACAAGGCTGCAGGCGTAAAGGCAATTGTATGCACTGCAGACGGTGATGTTTCGGCTGAAGCAGAAAAGGCGGCGGCTGAATTCCCTGAAATGATAAAGATTCTTGTCGGCGGCAAGAAGGATGGTTGGAACGATTTCAACGTTGAAATGGAACGTTTCAGCACTCATTTCTTCAGAAATGAAAACACCCCCTGCGGCAACGACCCCATGCTTATGCTCTTCACATCAGGCACAACAGGTTATCCCCGTATTGCAACTCATTCATATAAGTATGCTCTCGGTCATTATCCCACCGCAAAGCATTGGCATAATGTTAACCCCGACGGTCTTCATTTCACAATTTCAGACACGGGTTGGGGTAAAGCTCTCTGGGGCAAACTTTACGGTCAGTGGCTCTGCGAAGCAGGTATATTCACCTATGACTTTGACAGATTCCATTCAGACGATATTCTTCCTCTTTTCAAGAAGTATAATATTACAACATTCTGCGCCCCCCCGACCATGTACAGATTTTTTATCAAACAAGATTTGTCAAAATATGACCTTTCTTCAATCGAATATGCAACAACTGCAGGCGAAGCTCTCAACCCTGAAGTTTTCAATCAGTTCAAGAAGGCAACGGGTCTCACAATCATGGAAGGCTTCGGTCAGACAGAAACAACTCTTTCAATTGCAAACTTCGTCGGTTCAACACCCAAAATCGGCTCAATGGGTAAACCCAGTCCGCTTTATGATGTTGTTGTTCTTGATCCTGACGGAAACGAATGCAAAACAGGTGACACAGGTGAAATCTGCATCCGTACAAAGGATAATGTTCCCTGCGGTCTCTTTATCGGCTATTATCTTGACGAAGAAAAGACAAATGATGTATGGCATGACGGATATTATCACACAGGAGATACCGCAACAATGGACGAAGACGGTTATCTCTGGTATGTCGGTCGTATCGATGATGTTATCAAGTCATCTGGCTACCGCATCGGACCTTTCGAAATCGAAAGCGTTATCATGGAGCTTCCCTATGTTCTTGAATGCGCTGTTACTCCCGTTCCTGATGAAGTAAGAGGTCAGATTGTTAAAGCATCAATCGTTCTTACAAAGGGAACTGTAGGCACAGATGAACTCAAGAAGGAAATTCAGGAGTATGTTAAAACTCATACCGCACCTTACAAATATCCCAGAATTGTTGAGTTCAGAGATGAACTTCCCAAGACAATCAGCGGTAAAATCCGCCGTGTAGAAATCAGAGCAGGCAAATAAAAAAGAAATCCCCCGTATTCCGATCGGATACGGGGGATATTTGTTTGTGGTGGTTATTTTACGGTTTCAAATCCGGGGCAATATGCCATGAATGTGTTTTCAAGCTCGCCATAGGGAGCAACGGTGAAATCCTTGTTGTTGGCGGCAGAGATGACTCTTTCCTGAACTTTTTCTGCAAAGTTCTCGGAGGTTGTTGTGCCGTTGAGAATATCAAATGCGCAGTGAACAGCGCTTCTGAGAAGAGTTGTTGCAAGGGGGAAATTATACATACTCAGTCTTGCCTTGCCTTCTGTTTCAAGAGCCTTTGCATTTTTAATATAAGATTTTACATCGCTTATCTTTTCAGGCTTTGCAATTTCAAATGCTTCGCCGATGCCGTTATATGCGGTGGGGAATGAGGGGCAAACATAGATGAATCCCTTGTTTTCTGCAAGCTCAACAAGTGCAGACTGCACAGAGCTGTCGGTTGAGAAAAGAGCAACATTTTCGCCGCTTATCTTTTCATTATTAATAAGTCTTGCAATCGATTCTCTTACATAGTTCTGTGCGCCTTTGATTCCCGAAGAATAAATGGGGTCAAGCGCATTGTCATAAACATAGTTGATTCCCTGCGCATCGCATTCCCTTTTGAATGCGGCATTTGCAGAAGAATACATATTGTTGTTTGTGATATGACGGTTGATTGAGAAAACAACGAAATGCTCTGCGCCTTGTTCTTTAGCTTTGGCAACAGCGTCTGTTGCAACCTTTGACCAGTCAGCGCAAAAAACAAGATTTGCAAGTGATGATATTGTGTCGATTGATTCTTCAGGTTCAATGCAGATTGTAACAATATCGGGGTTCACGGATTCTGCAGCACGGATTGCATTGGTTGTGAACTGTGTTGCTCTTGCATATATAATTGCGCCGATTTCGGGGTCGGATGCAAGCTCTTTTGAGAAATTCATGATATCAGGGTCGCCTGCACGAAGAACACGGCTGTCGGAATATTCTTTGATGATTATCTTTTCGGGATATTCGGCGGCAAGCTCCTGCGCAGCTCTGTAGTCCTCGGGCTACTGTGACTCGGGAGCAACAAGAACAGCAATTTTCTTTTCCGGTTCATCAACCTTTTCTTCAGTTTTCTTGCACGATGCAAAAGCGAAAACAAGAACAAGAATCAGAAGAATTGCGGTTGTTTTTTTGAATAATGATTTTTTCATATATTTACCTCTTTGATTTTATTGCTGAAAAATTCACGGAGTTTATCGGGTTTCACGATTTCAATCTTGTCGCTGTGAGTGAACAATGTGCCGATAAGATTGTTGTCGATGAGAGTCATGAGTTTTGCAAGGCAATAACCGTCATCTTCCGATTTTCTGAAATAAACGGGAATGGAAAAACAGTTGCGGATAAATTCAGCATCTTCCTGCCTGAATCTGATAAGAATCCATTCAGGTTCAAGTGAATTGCTGAAAATTTTTTCTGATGTGAAAGCATTAACCGCCGAAAATATATCTCCGTTGAATTCGTCGGACGGTTTATCTTTTATATCTGCTGATTTGATTCTCGGGATATTGACATATTCAGCCTTCTGCGGAGACTCAGCTCTTGTGAAAACAAGAGTTGAAATCCCGTTGTAAACAGTTATTTTTATGGGGTTTACGGTTATTGTTTCAAGGCTTTCAGCTTCCGAAAATGAATCGCCGATAACGGTGCGTGCAATCGTGATATCTGTTTGCTTCTTGTCTCTGATTGCAACGCGGATGTTATAGAGTGCGTTTATGCACGATTTTCTTTGGGGTAAAGGTGAACGGAAATGCGCAGTTGTGTCAATAATAAGATCAAGTGTTGCAAGGCAAGTGTTTCTGCGAAGATAATTTTCGATATAGTTGCAATTTTCTTCGGAAAGAAGCGGCGAAGTGTAAATCGCTTCAAGAATCATGTTGATTGCCGATTGAGAATAACTTTTTGCAAGATAATATCCTTTTTTCGGCTTGCTGACCTGAATGATTTTAACAGGAGTTGTGTTTACTACCTTTATGTCCGCAGCAACATTACGCTTGGTAACTTCATATCCGTATTCCGACAGCTTTTTGCAAATTTCATCGATGGACAAAATATTCTGTTCATCTGAATACATTGTCATTATTTCAACAAGGCTCAAAAGTCTTGTTCTTGAACTTAAAATCTCAACCATTCGGTTTCCGCACCTTTCAGGGTCAATATTTTAACTGACTGTTGATCTCCAGAAGAGTTTCTTTGTTGACTTTGAGAACTTTACGGTCATAGCTGTAAATACCGTTAACTTCAAATTCAACGTCGCTGACCTGAGTGTAAACAGTTGCACTCAGACCGCATTTGATGAGAGGGATAATCTGTGTTTTGTGAAGGAACTTATATGCTTTTGAAAGGGCTTCACTGCTTGTGAACATAACATATCCGAATGATTTCTTTGCATTCCAGACATGGTTCTTGATGTTCCAGCTGTAGCCGCCGTATTCGCTCAGAACGAAAGGTCTGCCTTTTCTTGTGAAGCTGAACGGGGGAGTTACGGGTGCAATATATCTGTGTACGCTCTTGAAATCAGGGCCGTTCTGGTCGTGCCAGCCGCTTGCATGGTCAACGAATCTTGTGGGATCAAGTTCCTTAACCTTGAGAGCGATTTCCTTTGCATCAAACTGACCCCAGCCTTCGTTAAAGGGTACCCAGCAGCAGATTGAAGTGCAGTTATAGAGATTGTCAATCATGCCCCAGAGTTCCTGACGGAATTCTTCGCGCCATTCGGGTTCGTCACGCTTGAATGCTTTATACATATTTTCTTTGTTGTCTTTAACATGGATGCTGAAGAAGGGGAGTCCGCCTGCAAGGAGCTGACCGATATACTGACCGCCGCTTATCATGTCCTGCCATACAAGCATTCCGAGTCTGTCGCAATGGTAATACCATCTGAGCGCTTCTGTTTTGATATGTTTTCTGAGCATATTGAAGCCGAGATTTCTCATTTCTTCAATATCAAAAATCATTGCTTCGTCGCAGGGGGGAGTGAGCTGGCTTTCGCGCCAGTAGGCCT
>JAZRJH010000104.1:0-10553 GCA_045645685.1 Acutalibacteraceae bacterium | reverse complement strand
TATATATTGGAGTACTATGTTTTATTTTATAAATTTTTTCAGGGGGTACTTATGAGAAAATTCAGAAAATTTTTGGCTTTTGTACTTTGCTTGGTAATGCTTGCAACAAGTATGTTAAGTGAAGGAATGCTGTCGCTTTTTGAAACAATCAGAGCCTCGGCAATTGCCGGTCATGAGCAGAAATATGACGATGCCCGAGTTGAACTTGATTTCAATAAGGGTTGGAAATTTTCTTTCGGAGATGACAGTGCATCATATCTGAAAGGCTTTGATGATTCTGCATGGGAAGAAGTTGATCTTCCCCATGATTTCAGTATCAGTCAGGGATTTTCGGCAACAGGCACAGAAGCTGAAAGCGGAAATATTCCCGGCGGTACAGGTTGGTACAGAAAATGGTTCAACCTCTATGATTATTATACCGGCGATGACGTAACGATTAATTTTGACGGCGTATATCAGCACGCTTATGTTTATGTCAACGGACAGTATGTCGGCGAAAATCATTACGGCTATAACAGCTTTTCGTTTGAGATTTCGGATTATCTTCTTTGCTCAAACACTTCGCTTAACCTTATTGCTGTTAAGGTTGTTAATGATCTTCCTTCAAGCCGTTGGTATTCAGGTTCAGGTATTTACAGAGATGTCAAACTCACCATTGCAGACCCTGTTCATGTTTCGCTTTACGGTCCTCAGGTAACAACACCCGGTATTGAAAACGGTGACGGCACTGCAAAGGCAAGCATTTCGGTTCATAACCATACTTCAATCACCAAGAAAATCACCGTTGAATCAACGATTCTCGACAGCAACCATACCCCCGTGAGCGAAACCGTATCGTCTCCGCTTCTTACCGTTCAGGCTGAAACGGAATATACGGTCACTCTTGAACCAAAAGCGGATTCTCCTGAATTATGGACTCTTGATAACCCCACTCTTTATAAACTCAAAACTGTAGTCAAAAATGAGAGCGGCAATATTATTGATGAATACCATACCACATTCGGCTACCGTTATATCAGCTGGGATGCAGACAACGGCTTCTGCTTCAACGGTGAATATATAAAGCTCAAAGGTGTTTGTCTCCACCATGACCAGGGTGCTCTCGGTGCGATTCAGGAATACGAGTCAATTTACCGTCAGGTTGCAATTCTCAAAGATATGGGATGCAATGCAATCCGCACAGCGCATAACAGCACATCAAGAGTTCTTATCGATATCTGTAACGAACTCGGTATGCTTGTTGTTGAAGAATTTTTTGACGGATGGGACGTTTCAAAAAACGGCAACATCCATGACTTCAGCGAATATTTCAATAAAACCATCGATTCCGCAAACAAACTTATCGGCGCAAAAGGTCAGAAGTGGTTTGAATTTGTTGTTGAACAGACAGTTCTCCGTGACAGACATGACCCCTGTGTCATTGCATGGGATGTCGGCAACGAATTGTGCAATGTAGATGATGTTGATGCAACAGGTAACTACAAGTCAATTGTTGAATCAATTGCAGCAATCACAGACAGACTTGACCCTTCAAGAGCTCTGACCCAGGGCAACAACGCTTCTCATCTGGATCCCAATGTTCTGGTTGACAGCTATATGGATGTTATAGGCGGTAACTACAATCCTTACTATTGGACAATTATCATGAACGATTTAACAGATCCGAGATCGTCCAAGCCTTTTGTTGCAACCGAATCAGTTTCATCAAACAACAGCCGAGGAATTTATGACACAATGTCAAAATATGATTTCCAATGCACATCTTACGATACATATGCTGTTGATTGGGGTAACGAAGCGGCGGAAGCATGGTATTATGTTGCCACAAACGACTGGTTCTCGGGCGAATTTGTGTGGACGGGATTTGACTATATAGGCGAAACAACACCTTGGATGGAATATAACGGTCCCAACCCCGATTTTATTCCCAACTCATCATATTTCGGTATTGTGGATACAGCAGGTTTTGCAAAGGATTCATATTATCTTTACAGAAGCCTTTGGAATGATAAGAGTACAACTCTCCACCTTGTTCCCGGTTCATGGAATGAAGACAGCCTTTATCTTGATAACGGATATGTGAATGTTGCGGTTTACAGCAATGCCAAGAAAATTGAACTTCTTCTCAACGGAAACGTTATTGCGGCTGCAACTTCAGCAGTTACAACAACCCCTGCAGGATATAAATACAGAACATGGACTGAAAGTATCTCCGATTCATCAAATTGTTCAATCGGCAGTTTCTTTACAGGTGAGGGTGCAGACTTCTATCCTCAGTTCAGCGTTAAATATGCAGAAGGAACTCTTTCTGTCAAGGCGTATGATGAAAGCGGTGCCGAAATCACAGATACCGTCGGTTCAACAAAAACCGTATCAGGCACCGCAACACAGATTGCCGTGAACACATGGCAGGACAAAGACACCTTTGTTGCAGACGGATCAGATTATATCTATGTTGAGTTTGAAGCAAGAGATGCTGACGGCAACTTCATGAACGATTATAACGGAACTGTTTCGTTCAAAGTTGATGACACATCTGCAAGATATGCAAAAATAGTCGGTGTTGATAACGGTAATTCCGCAACAACAAATAAATTCCAACAGCCGGATGCACTCATTTCCGATGCGGAAGCTGAAATTGAGATGTTCAACGGCAGAGCCATTGCTATTCTCAAAACAACAGAAGAAGAAGGCACAATCAAGCTCACCGCCATTGCATCTGACGGCACAACAACATTTTCAACCGAAGGTATCACCGTCACTTCCGTAAGTGAAACAGGTGTTGAACTTACCGACGAATTTGAAGAAGTTGTTATTCAGACTGAAGACGAATACGAGCCCACACTTTTCGATGAATACGAAATGGTAAAACATCATGTCGATGCACTTGAAGCTCCCGTTGATGACGGCGGAGCTGCTGCATTGAAAATGTTTGCTCTTGACCTTGCAGATTCTTCTGTTTCTGAAGGAAGCATCAAAAACGGCAATTATATAATTAACAGCAACAATGTTGTTATGACGGGTGTGCTTTATGACGGATGGGCTATTGATACGGATAACTCCCTGACAAATCCCGAATGGGCATCCGAAGGCTCGGCATACAAATACAACAGTTTTTATACAAGTACAGATAATATCTACACATTTACTCATATAGGCGGAAATAAGTATTATATCCAGAATGAAAGCACAGGTGAGTATCTTACCAGAGACAGATGGAATCTGGTTCTCGGCACCGATCCTTATGCTTTTTCCGTGGAAGCCAATGATGACGGTTCGGTTATAATTTATACCGATACAGGCGATGTAACCTATTATGTGAGCCAGTCATGGGGTCCTTATGAATTCAAGGATAACCGGGCAAACGGCACAGCTCTCTGGCTTTATTCCGACCCGAATTCTGAAGGCGGATCAACAAGTCTTGAAACCGTTGATATTTATCTTGCAGATTCAACTGTTTCTTCAGGAAGCATCAAAGACGGCGAATATGTAATTTTTAACAAAGATTGGTTGATTTCCAATTCCGTGCTTTGGGATTATGTTGTTTACGGAAATGAAGATATTTATTCAAAAGTGGATGCTGCAAGCGGCTCTGCCTATCCGTATGAACGCTTTGATACAGTTGATACAACGGTATTCACATTCACTCATCAGGGTGATAACAAGTACTATATCAAAAACAACAGTAACGGTAAATATCTGAAAATGGGCAAGTGGTTCCTGGTATATGATTCGGCTCCCCAGGCAATAACCGTTACCGCAAACAGTGATGGCTCAATCGTTATGAACCTTGATGATATCTATATGATTCACTATGTTTATACCGACGGCGAAAAAATAGGCACTCACTATTTCTATTCCGAGTCAATTAATTATGTGCTTCCCAGCCCTGCCGAAAATCAGAATACGGTGATGTGGCTCTATTCACCCAAACCCAAGGCATCATCAGGCGGCAAATACACCGAACTGAAAGCTCTTTATGATGCTCTCAATGAAGGCGTAAAATTTGACTATTCATCTTATACGAGATCAAGTTATGAGAGTTTGCTTGATGCGCTTGAAAACGGTGTAGCAGTTTATCGTGATTCAAGTTCGACCAAAGCCGAAATTTCAGCTGCAACAGCGGCTATCCGTTCGGCAATCGATGCACTCGGTCTTGATATCAAAAAAATCAACGGTACTCTTTTTAAATATGGCTACAGCAATCAGAACGGCACCGCTGATTATTCCGATGGCGGCGTTCTCATGAATAAGATTGCTGTCGGACAGATGAAAACCGCAATCCTTGCAGATCCGAATCTTGTCAGCCAGATAAAAGAGATTATCGGTTATAACGATCCGAATATGAACTGGGTAAACGGAAGAGCGGATGCGGTGCTTGAAGAAGTTGCAGAGATGTATGCAAAGATTTATACTCTGCAGTTTACGGGCAGAGCTTATAATGGTGCTCCCGATGCCAATGCAGCATCAAACTTCAAATATATCAGTTCATATACCAACATTCCCGTTACTCTCTGGAATGTGTGGACAAAAGAAAATACCCACGGTGTTGATGACCCCCATATCAACGGAGAACCCGTTTATGACGGTGCATCTGTTCAAGGTCTTGCAAGTGCAACACTTGATAACAGCGTCGTAACATCCCATGCGGCATACACATCTGCACTTCCGTATGCAAACGACGGCCCCGATCCCGCAGACGGCTCAGATCCTTTGTATGATATCACAACATACACCTATGGTATTGAAAACGGCTCCATGTATAAAGAAGTACAGCTTAAGCCTCTCACAGGTATCAGCGTGTATTTCCCTGATTTGTTCTCGCGTGAAAATCTTGATGTGAACGGTAATGTTACAACTTCAACAACGGGTCAGTTCTCAAAATATTATTGGGACACAGAGTTTCCGATGTTCATCAGTACTGACGAATACGGTGTTAATACTTACCATTTCGACAGTAAGGATACCAGATATCTTGTTCAGGCATCGTTCAATGATGAAAAGCACACAGTAGATATGGAACTCAATGAAGTAGGAAGCTGGAGCGCAAACGGCTCAAATTCAGGTTCAGGTTTCTTCCCGTTCAACTACAAGCAGGGAGCAACAAGCTACACAGGTGAAAATGCAGTTTATCACTACGGTTTCACCTTTGAGCATAACTTCTATATTCCTAAAGGCGGCAAACACCTTAACGGCGATGATGTTATATTCAACTTCTCTGGTGACGACGACGTTCTTGTTTATATCGACGGCGTTCTTGTTCTTGATAACGGCGGTCTTCACGGTGCCCGTGCTGCAACAATCAACTTCACAAACTGTTCAATCAACTATCAGTATGCGATAGATGTTGCCGACGGCGTTCTTAAGGGTGACGAATATGAAACAACATATTCCTACAATGCTTATATCGAGAATCCCGATTCAGTAAATTATAATGCAGACACAATCGCCGCAATTAATAAGCTTCATGAAGTTATTACAGACGGCGAAGTTCATACCCTTAACTTCTTCTATCTTGAACGAGGTGCTTCTGACTCTAACTGTAAGATTTCGTTCAACCTTTCCGAAACTTCCGAAGAAGTAAGAATTATAGACCAGAATCTCACCCTTGATTACGGTCTTACCGTTGAATATGACATAACCGATAATAACAAGATTTCCGATGCAGCTCTCGATAACAATGTAAAGATTGAATATCTCGGTATCTGTTCTGTCAATGCCGAATATGCACCGACTTATACATTTGAGAAACCGCAGATTATCATTCCGTTTGAAGATGATGTTACCTACACTGTTGAAGGAATGAAATACGGTATATGCACAATTGATAATAAGGGCAATGTCACTTATACTCCGACAACTACGCATATGACCGAATCGGAAAATATCTATGTTGTTGCCAGAATTACGGGTGACCCGACCTATGCCGGAGAAGTTGTTTATTATCAGGTTGAAAAAACAACATTCATTCCTGCAACCGCAATATATTACGAAGATACTTTTGATACCATAACCTACAAAAACGGCAAAGTGCCTTCGAATTATGATAATTCAACAACCGAATACGGAATGTGGAAAGAACTCGGCAAGCAGGAAACAACTCTCAAGCAGACTGCTGATATTACCGACAGCGAAGCAAATCCCTATGGCTACGAGGTCGGATATACTTCATTCGCAACTTACAGTGGCGGATCTGTCCACTATACCGATGTCAGCACGAAGAATAATCCCAGCTCAAAATTCAGCGGCGGAACAGGTGCTGCATGGCCCACTGTTGACTTCACATTCACGGGCACGGGTTTTGACCTTATCAGTATCACGGACTGCACAACCGGTGCGTTCAGCGTTATGGTCAAGGATGATGAAAACAAAATCGTAAGATCGACTGTTGTTGACACATTCTACGGCTATGATTACGGCAGACTTTATGCTGAAGATGACGGTACCTTTACCCTTGACAGTTCAAAAATCGCTCTTTACAGAACGGAAAGGGGTACCTGCACTTCCGAGAAGAGATATTATGACGAAAACGGCGCTATAACTGATGTTCCGCATTATTATGATGCGAACGAAAATGTGGTTGAAAACGAAACGGACAATCCTGCATATTCATATGCTTACGGCTGGGTTGTTGCTTCTCCTGATTCAACCGAAACACTTTATCAGATTCCCGTAATCAAAATAACAGATCTTGCTTACGGAAGTTACAGCGTAACAATAACCCCCACCTTCACAAGCGCATTCGGTCATTCATCCAAAGATGAAAACGGCAATCCCTATTACCGTGTTTATCTTGATGCAATCAAAATCTATTCACCTGCAGGCGTTGACGATGAAATTGCTGATTCCGATGTTAAGAAAGCCTATTCAACCGATGATGAGCTTTATCCCGATTATCTTGAAATCAAGGATATGCTCATCGGTGCGGATTCGTTATCTGAAACCAGCACTCAAGGTATAATATTTATCGACGGTATAGCAGCTCTTAATAACGATATTGCAACTTATAAAACTGCAGGTCCCAACAACGAGCTTTATCTTGCAAAAGATCAGGCGGTTGCTTTTGAAATCTGGGCAACTTCCGTTCCTACCGATGTTCAGATCGGTGTGAAGCTCGCTTGCGGAAATCCTGATTTCACCGTTTCTTATGCATCCAGAACAACGGATATGGAAATCAGAACGGCAACGGATAACTATTATTCGTTCAACACCATTCTGCCCAATGACGGCAAATTGACATGGCGTCAGGTTACGGGCAGTGATGGTAACAAATATTACACAACGGGAACTGTTGTTATCCAGAACACAGGCGGTACCGGCAGCGTGCTTTCCATAACAAACCTGAAGTGGACATTCTCTCAGGTTGGCGGCAAGGGATATTTCCGTATTCCAACACCGATTGTTGATGAAGATGTTACTCTCACTGCAACAACTCAGACTCAGGCAACCGCTTATTCACTTATGAGAATGAGAACGGCAGCGCTTGATGTTGAACAAGTTGAACAGCCTGAAGTTGTTAAGGATGAGCAGGGTAACAGTATCATCACCGTGAAGTTCACAACTTCCAAGGATGTTGATTCGATTGTTGTTACCGATAAAAACGGCAATCCCGTTGACCCGAGCAAATATGTATGTGAAGCTTCTGCAGTTGAGGGCGAAGATACAGTTGAATGGACTGTAATTTTTACCGAAAACAAAGGCGGAGATTATACATACCTGCTTTCAGGCGCATATTCAAACGGCTACACAGACGGTTCAAAGGCTGTAACTGTCAGCTTTACCGTTGAAAATCCGCCTGCAGATGAACCTGAAGATAATCCCAACGATAACCCCGAAGATAATCCCGCAGATAATCCCACAGACGAACCCAACGGCGAACCCGATGACTCCGACTATGATATCTTTGATGTGATAGTCTGGATTTTCAAAGAAGTTGTTAAATTTATCAAATTTATAATTGGTTTCTTGGGGATTAAGATTTAACGCTGTACAAGGAGGTAGTTTTTAAATTTGAAAAAATCATATATAAAACCGTTAATCACATTTGAAAGCCTCTCTGTATCGGCAAATTTATCCGGCGGATGTGTTCTTCTCGGCACAGTCAACGCAGAGTATGTATGCCCTGTTATTGACGAAGAATCGGGATGGACGATTTTCTCCAACAACGGACAATGTATGATGACCCCCGGCCCCAACGATACAATATGTTACGATATTCCTCTTGCCAATACCAGCGTTTTTGCATCGTAACAGAATTTTAAAAAACAAAAACGGAGTTCACCGTATAAGATGAACTCCGTTTTTTGAAACAGGAGATTTTATGAAAAAAAGAATTGTTGCAATCTCTCTTGTGATTCTGATTGTAATTGCATCAGTTGTTGCGGCGGTGTTTATAAAGAAGAATGCAGATTCGCAGTCAGATTCAACAACCGCTATGTTTGATAAGGCTCAGGTCGGTGTGACTGTTGACAGCTGGCTTAAAATCATCGGGATTGATGAATATTACGGAAATCTTGCGGTTGTGGTGGAGAATGTGTCCGACATCGATGTTGAATACGCTCTGCTTACTGTTAAAACCCGAACAGAAACCTTGACCTTCAATGTTTCTGCATTGCTCAGCGGTACAAAAGCCGTGCTTCTGTGCAACGAATCCGTCGGTGCTGATTCTGATGAATCATATACCGCATGGCAGACGGAAAACATGATTCTTTTTGAAAATCCGCCTGTTATGAACGAAGATAAGATTGAAGTGAGCCTTGCAGACGGCTCAATTTCCCTTAAGAATATTTCGGGTGAAGACATAACATCCGATATATACATTTATTATAAGGATAAAAAGGACGATTTGCTTAACGGAAGTGTAACTTATAAAACATCCGTTGCAGGCCTGAAAGCCGATGCTTTGACCTATATAAAAGCAGAAGGTCTCAATGCAAATAACTGTCAGATTATTTTTACTGATTATGATGATAAAGAAGTATAAAATCGGCAATTTTACTGCAGAAATAAAATCACAGGCTGATTTTCAGGATGTTGAACCGTATTCTTTGTTTTTATATGACGGTGAGCAGATTGATTACAGTATTGAGATTGAGTTTTCGTCAGAATTGCCGCAAAATATTGAAAATCCATACTATGTATCGCATGACAGGGTTTATGTCTGGGAAGATAATATTTTGCATACCTTTTACAAGTCCCATGACATTGATAAAGAGTTTTATGCTTCCCGTACTGTTGACGGCAACAATATAAAATTAGTCATTGACGAAAGATATCATGATTTGTTGCGGTCAAAAGTAATATTTGCACTTGTAGGTATTGAAGAACTTATTGCTGATAAAAACGGCTGTGTGCTTCATTCTTCATTTGTTGAAAAAGATGGGGAGGCGATTCTCTTTGTCGGTCCGTGCTCAATAGGGAAGTCAACTCAGGCAAATCTCTGGAAGAAATATGCCGATGCGGTTGTAATAAACGGCGATAAGGCTTTGGTTTATGAAAAAGACGGCAGTTTCTATGCTTCGGGAATTCCTTATTCAGGCTCATCAAAAGATTGTCTGAACAAGGTGTTGCCCATTAAAGCTATAATAAGCCTTGAGCAGGCAGAGTCCGATTCTGCAAAAAAGCTTGCTTCAACCGAAGCGTTTCTCAGCCTTTATAAAAATTGTTACCCCGTGCCTTATTCACGGGATTGCACAGGTGAGCTTATTGATTTTATTGAACATATATGTCAGAGCGTGCCTGTATATGATTATGCCTGCACCGCGGATGAAAGTGCGGTCAGGTATCTGGAGAGAACATTATGCAAGGAAATTCCGAGCCTTTAATGGTAAGATATCTACATGAAAAGGGTTTGCGCGAAGGCAGACCCGTTTCAGGTACTTTTGAACTCACACAGAGATGCAATTTCGGTTGTGAAATGTGTTATGTTCATGATTGCAAACAAAAAACAGATCCGCTGTCTGCGGAAGACTGGCTCTCGCTTGCTCAGCAAGCCAAAGATGCAGGAACGGTCTTTCTTCTTCTTACGGGTGGGGAGCCGTTGCTTCGTGATGATTTTGAATATATCTACCGTTCGCTTGCAAGAATGGGCTTTCTCGTTTCAATCAACACAAACGGCAGCCTGCTCGAAAAATATACCGAACTTTTCAAAGAACTTCCGCCCACGAGAATCAATGTTTCGCTCTACGGTGCGGATAATTCAACCTATTCAAAGCTTTGCGGAAACGGTGCGTTTGATAAGGTTCTGAATTCGGTAAAGAAAATGAAAGAACTCGGGATTTCCGTTAAATTCAACACAATGTTTACTCCCGAGAACATTTCAGATTATAAAAAAATCGCAGATATTTCAAAAGAACTCTTAATTCCGATAAAACCCACAACCTATGCCTATCCGCCTGCCAGACTCGGAAAAAACAACGATAACCGTTTTTCTCCCGAAGAGGCGGCTGAATATATTAACCTTATCGATGAATACCGTTTCGATAAGGAGTTCTATACAGAAAGACTGAAAAGAATGCTTGAGCTCCCAAAAGGACCTGAAGAAAACAAAGTCC
>JAZRJH010000103.1:0-7237 GCA_045645685.1 Acutalibacteraceae bacterium | reverse complement strand
CCAAAGCAGGTCTTTCAACTCTTCTTCTTGAAAGACACAATATCCCCGGCGGTTCCGCATCTTCATTTGTAAGAGGCAGATTTGAATTTGAGCCTTCTCTTCATGAACTTGCAGGTATCGGAACAGAAGAAGAACCCGGTTCAATCGAGCAGATTTTTGATAAAATCGGTGCAAAGGTTGATTGGTGCAAGCATGACTCAACCTTCCGCCTTGTTGTTCCTGCAAAAGAAGGGGATAAGGATGCTTTTGTCAACGAAAACGGCGTTAATGTAACCGTTGATGCACGTATGCCCGTAGGTTTCAACAACTTCGCAAGAAAACTTGATGAAATTGTTCCTGGTTCATATGAAAGCTGTATGACGGCATTCGATTTGTCAAACCGTATGTTCAACGCTTTTGAATGTCTTGATAATCCCGGCAAAATCCCGAGTGTTCTCAAGGATGTTCCCGATATTCTCCGCATGACAACCTGCACTCTCAAGGAAGGTCTTGACCTTCTCGGTATGCCCAAAAAGGCTCAGGATATTTTCAATACATATTGGTGCTATATGGGTTCACCCGCTTCTCAGTTTGACTTCCTTTATTATATGTGCGTGCTTCACAGCTACGTCAAGTCAGGCACAGGTATTCCCCACAAGAGAAGCCACGAAATGAGCCTTGCAATCGATAAGGTTATCCGTGATTACGGCGGAGATATCTGGTATAACTCCGAAGTTACAAAAATTATTATGGAAGACGGCAAGCCTGCAGGTGTTGTTATCAACGGTGAAAAAGAAGTTTACGGCAAATACTTCATCTGCAACTCATATCCCTATGCCGTGTTCAACGAGCTTATGGATAAAAAGGATGTTCCCGAAAAGCAGGTTAAGATGCTCAACTCAAGAAAGACTGCCTGCACCCTTACAACAGTTTATCTCGGTATGAATGTTACCAAGGAAGAACTCGGTATCACCGACTATTCCGTATTCATCGCCCCCGATTCAGATTCGGATAAGCAGTATGATGCTGCACAGAATTATTTCAGCGGTTACTGTATTATCAACTGCCTTAACGAAATCATTCCTGATTGCACACCCGAAGGCACTTGCCAGCTTTTCCTTACAACAATGACCTTCGGCGATGTTATGAAGGATATCAAGCCTCAGGATTATAAGAAATTCAAAACCAAGGTTGCAAAGGATATGATTGAAACCTGCGAAAAGGCTCTCAATATTTCTATCACACCTTATATTGAAGAAATTGAAATTGCTCTTCCGCCCACATTCTCACGCTATCTCAACACTCCGCTCGGCACTCCTTACGGCTATATGCTTGAAAAGTGGGACAGTATGCTTCCCAGAACAGTTCAGTATATGCAGGATCAGCCGTTCGAGAACTTCTTCTTCTGCGGTGCAACTCAGGAAAGAGGCGACGGCTATGGCTGTGCATATTATACAGGCGAAAAAGCTGCAGGAATTGTTGTTAAAAAGATGAAGGAGGGCAAATAAAATGGCAAGCAAGCTCAAAGGTATAAAAGCAAGAAATTTTGTTTCGCTTCTCAAGGGAAGACAGGAAAGATTTGAAGGAGCAAGCACACAGCTTTCACCGATTTCCGACCAGGCAACGGTAATTGCACGCGCACTTCATCCCAAGCGTCAGTATCTCAAGGTTGCGGAAGTTAAGGATATGTCCGCCGATTGCAAGAGCTTCACTCTTGTTCCCGATCCCGAAAAAGGAACAACTCAGCTTGCATATTTCGGCGCAGGCAAATATCTCACCGTTTTTGAAACAATCAACGGTATGTCCGTAACAAGAGCATATTCAATTTCATCATCTCCCAAGGATTCACTTGAAGGCAGATATGTTCTCACAATCAAGCTCGTTGACGGCGGTCTTGTTTCAAGATATATCTTCGACACATGGACTGTCGGCACAAGCGTTGAAGTTTCAGCTCCTTCAGGTAATTTTGAATATCAGCCTCTCCGTGATGCGCAGAAGGTTATCTGTCTTGCAGGCGGAAGCGGTATCACACCCTTTGTTTCAATGGCAAATGCAATTGCAGACGGCGACGAAGATTTTGAAATGACTCTTATTTACGGAAGCCGTAACAAAGAAAATATCCTTTTCTTTGATGAACTTGAAGCTCTTGAAAAGAAATGCGATAAGATTAAGGTTGTCCATGTTCTCAGCGATGAAAAAGAAGAAATTGACGGAACAGAAAAAGGCTTTATCACCGCAGAACTTATCAAGAAATATGCGCCCGAAAGCGAAGCATATTCCGTATTCCTCTGCGGACCTCAGCAGATGTATGAATTTGTTGATAAGGAACTCGAAAAGCTCAACCTTGCAAAGAAATATATCCGTCACGAAATGTTCGGTGAATTCCATAATCCCGCTTCACAGCCCGATTATCCTGCAGGTATTCCCGAAAAGGTCAAAATCACAGTTACAATTCAGGATAAGACCTATATTATCTTTGGTTCATCATCCGATTCGGTTATGCAGATAATTGAGAAAAACGGTCTTTCTGCACCTGCAAGATGCCGAAGCGGTGAATGCGGATTCTGCCATTCGCATCTTATTTCGGGTGAAGTTTATGTGCCCAAGCATCTTGAATACCGCCGTCTTGCAGACTATCAGTTCGGCTGCATTCATCCCTGCTGCTCATTCCCGCTCACCGACCTTGAAATCAATGTTCCCCCCGCAAAATAAAAATGAAATCCCGGAGTGTATTTATACATTCCGGGTTTATTTTTTGCCATCAAATTCCCCTTGACTTTTTATCCGAAAGGGTATATTATTAGTTTTATGACAGAACAAATGTTCGAAAACGAAGGAGGATATGCATGGTCAGAAAAGTGTTTGTTGATGTCTATGTGCTTGTTGATAAAGACGGCAAGCGCAGACCTTTGCGTATCCAGTGGGAAGACGGCACGGTTTATACCGTTGAAAGGCTTCTTAACCGTTGCCGTTGCTGCTCAAGAAATGTCGGCGGCGGTGAAATCCGCTACACCGTGCAGATTAACGGCAGAGAAACTTTTATCTATGAAGATAACCGCGGCAAATGGTTTGTTGAAGGCAAATGCTGATTTGAATATAAAAAGTATATCAGCTTTTTTGTGCGGAAAAATAAAGCACAAGGGAGCTGATTTTTTTGGCAGTAACATTAATCAGAGCAACATTGCTTTATGCGGCGATAATTTTTCTCATAAGACTTATGGGAAAGCGTCAGATAGGGGAGCTTCAGCCGTCGGAGCTTGTGGTGACGATTCTTCTTTCCGAAATCGCATCAATACCCATGCAGGATAATAATATACCGATTATTCATTCCGTAGTTGCACTTTTTGCCCTTGTTTCCTATGAAATCCTGACATCAGCTGTGGGTCTTAAAAGCGTTAAACTCCGCACAGTTCTGCAAGGGCATCCCGTGATAGTGGTAAGAAACGGTGTGATAGATATGAAGGCACTCAGAAAGCTTCGTATGACCGTCAATGACCTTGTTTCGGCGTTAAGGCAGAAGGATATTTTTGATATTTCTCAGGTATCTTATGCCATTTTTGAAACCAACGGTCAGATAAGCGTGCTTCTGAAACCCGAATACAGACCTTCAACTGCAAAAGACCTTGATATCATGCCTGTTGACAACGGTATGCCGTTTGCGGTTATATGTGACGGAAAGATAATTGACGATACCGTTTCCGAATCGGGTCTTGATAAAGACAAAATCAAAAAGCTTGTGATATCAAATAAAATTCCGATTGAAGAAATAATCATAATGACCGTAACTTCAGACGGAAAAACATTCATCGCAAGAAGGGGAGATTCCGAATGAAAAGAATTATTATTGCGGTTTTGCTTTTTGCAAGTGCGGTTTCTGTGTCGGTATGGTCAAATATTTCGTTTGAAAAAAACATGAAAAAATTCTCTGTATTATTGGAAAATCTTATTGTCTGCTCCGAAAAATCAAGTGATGAAATTCTGAAAAAAGAAACAGAAAAAGTTGTTGAAGCGTGGTATGATTCATCGGCGTTTCTTCATTCTCTCGTTGCTCACGAAGGCATGGATGAGCTTGAAAAAAGCATAACCTCCCTGCCACTGCTTGTTGAGCATTCAGACAGGGAGGAATATATAAATGAGTGTATAAGAGCCGTGAATCAGATAGATAATCTTATCGATTCCGAGCGTTTGAATATCGGGAATGTGCTTGTTATTTCACAAGACCCGAAATAAGAATTATAAGAATAAGAACGGGGAGAACAAACTGGAAATAAGGCTTGATTTTTTTTGACATCTTCATGCCGGTTCCTGTGTTGACTTCTTCAATATACTTGTCGAAGCCCCAGCCCCATTTTGTAACACAGAATAAGAGATAAATGAGCGCGCCTGTGGGAAGAAGAATGTTGCTTACAATGAAATCTTCGCTGTCAAGAATATCTCTGCCGCCGATGAGTCTGATATTGCTCCAGATGTTATATCCGAGAACGCAAGGGATGCTTCCGAAGAAGAAAAGAATACCGTTGATAAGTGTTGATTTCTTTCTGCCCCAGCCGAAGTTATCAATACCGCTTGCAATAAGGTTTTCAAAAACGGCAATAACTGTTGAAAGGCTTGCAAAAGTCATGAAAAGGAAGAAGAGAGTGCCCCAGAGTCTGCCGCCTGCCATGTTTGCAAAAACCTTCGGAAGAGTCATGAAGATAAGTGAAGGGCCTGCATCGGGTTCAACATTGAAGCTGAAGCAAGCGGGGAAGATGATAAGACCTGACATAACAGCAACAAAGGTGTCAAGTCCGCAGATGCGGACAGATTCGCTTGTGATAGAGTTTTCCTTTGACATATAGCTGCCGAAAATTTCCATTGACGCAATACCGATGCTGAGAGTGAAGAACGCCTGATTCATAGCGGCTGTGAGAACATTCACCAATCCGTTTTCCATTGCTTTTCCGAAATCGGGGAGAAGATAGAATTTAAGACCTTCTGCCGCACCGTCAAGAGTAAGGCTGTGAACGGCAAGAACAACAATAAGAAGAAGCAGACCGATCATCATAACTTTTGTTATGCGTTCGATACCGTTCTGAAGACCGAGGCTGCAAACAACAAGACCGATGAGAACGGTGATTCCCATCCATATCATCATTTCTTTGGGGTCAGCAAGCATTTCGGAAAAAACCTGCGGTGTCTGGTCTGACGGCATTCCGCTGAATGTGCCGGTTGCGAACTTAACGAAATACCCGAGCATCCAACCCGAAACAGTTGTGTAATACATCATCAGGATAAGGCATCCTACTATGCTTACCCAACCGTGGATATGCCATTTGCTGCCGGGTTTTTCGAGTGTTTTGTATGCTTTTACCGTGCTCTGACGGCTGGCTCTGCCGACTGCGAGTTCCATTGTAAGAACGGGAACACCCATGATAAGAAGGAACAAGAGATAAAACAGAACGAATATACCGCCGCCGTTTTCACCTGCAACATAAGGAAATTTCCAGACATTGCCGATGCCGATTGCGCAACCTGCGCTTACGAGCAGGAATCCGAGACGGGATTTGAAATTTTCACGACTCATAAAAATTTCTCCTTAACTTTAAATTTCCCGAGAATTATATCAAAAAAGAACTGAAAATACAACAGAGAATGAAATATTTTTGAAAATCAGACGATTTTATGTTGAAATAAATATTTATTAGTGTTACAATGAATTGAAAATTATTCGGAAAGGATAACGCTATTATGGAATACAAAATGATTCTCACTCCCGAAGAGCAGGATATACTCAACGGCTCCAAGGGCGAAACAATGGCAAAGGTTATGAAAACCCTTGTTCTTTACGGTGAAGCTTTCGGCGCAACCAAGATGGTTCCCGTTGAAAGCAAGATGGGTCACCTCGTAACAAGCTTCGGTCTTAAGGTTATGAAGCCCGTTTATGACCTTATGGATCAGCTTATCGAAGGCGGCGCACTTTCACAGCAGAAGTTCTCCGTTGACCCCAAACCCATCGATCCCAAAGTTCCTGCAAACTTCCTTCAGAAGCTCATCTTCAATAAGTTTATGTACAGCATGCAGAACAGCTACGATGCACAGCTTTCAAAGCTCGGCCTCATTGACGATAAGTCATACACCTGCACCTGCTACATGGACGAAGTAGGCAACGTTCCCAAGAAGGGCGAAGTTCTTTCATGGGCAGAATCATCAGCTGTTGTTTTTGCTAACTCTGTTCTCGGCGCTCGCTGCAACAGAAACTCAGGTATCATCGAACTTTTTGGCTCAATCGTTGGCAGAGTTCCCTATTTCGGACTTGTTACCGACGAAGGCAGAAAGGCAACATGGATTGTTGAAGTTAAAACAACAAAGAAGCCTGAAGCACAGATTCTCGGTTCAGCTATCGGTATGAAAGTTATGGAAGATGTTCCTTATATCAAGGGTCTTGATCAGTGGATCGGCACAGAACTTGACGGCGATACAAAGGCATATCTCAAGGATTTCGGTGCTGCAACAGCATCAAACGGCGCAGTTGGTCTTTATCACGTTGCAAACCTTACTGCCGAAGCAGTTGAACAGGGCGAAGCTCTTATTGCAGAAGGCGCACAGGTTTATGTTGTTGACGATGCAGAACTTGCAAGAGTTCAGGCAAACTATCCCGTTATGTGGAAAGATAAGAACGCAACTCCCAAGCTTTGCTTCGTAGGTTGCCCCCATCTTTCACATGCACAGCTTATCGAATGGACAGATAACGTTGCCGCAGGTCTTAAGAAGAACGGTCTCAAGAAGGTTTCAATCCCCACCGTATTTACTGCAGCTCCCGCTGTTGTTGAAGAATTCAACAAAACTCCCTATGCCGAAAAGCTTAAGGCAACAGGCGTTATTCTCAGCTACATCTGTCCTCTTATGTATATGAACAATCCTCTCTGCGGCAAGAAGCCCGTTATCACAAACTCAAACAAGCTCAGAACTTACACAACATCCAAGGATTATACAAACGCTGAAATTCTCGACTGCATCACAAAGGGGGTTAAATAATTATGAAAACATTCAAAGGCCGTGTAGTTGTTCCCGGTAGCTGCGAGGCAGAGGCTCTCGTAACAAAGAACGGATTCAACACTCTTGCAAGCTTCCAGAAGAGCCTTCAGTTCGGTGACAAGACTGCTAAGTGCGGTGACCAGAACAATCCTGATCTTTTCGGAAAGCCCATGATGGGTACAGCCCTTTGTCTTCCTCAGACAATCGGTCCAACAACGGGCGGTATGGTTCTTTACTGTGCAAC
>JAZRJH010000102.1:0-10873 GCA_045645685.1 Acutalibacteraceae bacterium | reverse complement strand
TTCACTTAAGATTAAGCGTACCATCATCACAAAGCTTCTCAATGAAGGTCTTTATCCTTACACCAAGCGTTACCTCGGCACTTTTGCCAACCACTTCTCAACAATCGGTCTTGTTGGTATGAACGAAGTTGGTCTTAACGCAAAATGGCTCAGAGCAAATATGACTACCGCTAAAACTCAGCAGTTTGCCAAGGATGTTCTTAACCATATGCGTGAGCGTCTCTCCGACTATCAGGAGCAGTACGGTGACCTTTATAACCTTGAAGCAACTCCTGCTGAATCAACATCTTACCGTCTTGCAAAGCATGATGTTAAGCGTTATCCCGGTATCATTACAGCTTCTGACGGTACACCTTATTACACCAACAGTTCTCATCTTCCCGTTGGTTACACAGAAGATGTTTTTGAAGCTCTTGATATGCAGGATGAACTCCATACACTTTACACTTCAGGTACTGTTTTCCATGCATTCCTTGGTGAAAAACTTCCCGATTGGAAGGCAGCTGCAAATCTTGTAAGAAAGATTGCTGAAAACTACAGACTTCCTTACTACTCAATTTCACCCACATATTCAGTATGTAAGGATCACGGCTATATTGCAGGCGAACACTTTACTTGCCCCACTTGCGGTCAGAATGCTGAAGTTTACAGCCGTATCACAGGTTACTACAGACCCGTTCAGAACTGGAATGACGGTAAGTCACAGGAATACAAGGAACGCAAGGTATATAATATCGCTGCTTCCGATATTTCAAAGCATAAGAAGTCAGCATCAGCTCTTAAGGCAAATCTTGATGATTTTGATGATTTCGGTTGCGGCCTTGCAGACGGCATCTATCTTTTCAAAACAGCAACTTGCCCCAACTGCAAAGTAGCTCTTTCGCTTCTTGCAAAGGCTGATATCGCTGTTCAGGAACTTATGGCATATGAAAACGAAGCTCTTGCAATGCAGCTCGGCGTTAAGCAGGCTCCCACACTTGTTGTTGTTTCAAACGGTGAGGCAGTCAAGTATGCAGGTGTTTCCGAAATCAAGAAGTTCATTGAAGCTGCAAAGGGTGCAGCAGTATAAGGTGACATTATAATGTATGATATAATTGTTATCGGTGCAGGGCCTGCGGGTTTAACCGCAGCGCTCTATGCACTGCGTGCAGATAAAACTGTTCTTGTTCTTGAAAAAGCAACCTTCGGCGGTCAGATAACATTCTCTCCGCAGATTGAAAACTATCCCGGATTTGCTAAAATGAGCGGCAATGAATTTGCCGATAAGCTTGTTGATCAGGTTATCAGTCAGGGCGCAGATATTGAAATGGAAACCGTAACCGGTATCCGTGATAACGGTGACTCCAAAACTGTTATAACCGAAGACGGCGAGCATGAAGCAAAGGCAGTTATTATCGCAACCGGCGTTAAACACAGACAGACGGGACTTCCCAATGAAAATGAACTTGTAGGTGAAGGTGTTTCCTATTGTGCTGTTTGTGACGGCGCATTCTTCAAAGGACAGACAGTAGCTGTGCTTGGCGGCGGTAACTCCGCTTTGCAGGAAGCAGTTCTTCTTTCTGACGGTTGCGAAAAAGTCTATGTTATTCAGAATCTTGATTATTTCACAGGCGAAGCAAGACTTGTTGAAAAACTCAAGGAAAAGGATAATGTTGAATTTATAATGGGAACAGTTATTTCATCACTTAACGGAAACGGTTCTCTTGAAAGCCTTACTCTCCGCAAAGAAGCTGACGGCTCTGAAAGTGAGCTGAAAGTCAACGGTCTTTTTGTTGCAATCGGTCTTATTCCCAATAACAAGATTTTTGAAGAAATTGCAGGTCTTGATGAGTGGGGCTATATCGATTCGGATGAAAGCTGTCTTACCAAAACAGAAGGTGTTTTTGTTGCAGGTGACTGCCGCAAAAAACAAATAAGACAGATAACCACCGCAGCTGCAGACGGCTCTGTTGCCGCACTTGCAGCATGCAGATATATTGATTCCAAATAAAGTTTCGGATTGCTCACTAAGCGAAAAACAAAAGAAACTGAATATAATAAAAGTGGCTTGCATCGATTATCTGATCTTTGCAAACCACTTTTTGTTTTGTGTAAATATACAGAAATGTTATATGTTTCTTTTTAGCCGTTTTTTCCGATTTGACGTATATTAATACGCCTGTCATCGGAAGAAAACGTCTTTTTCATCTTATTGAGCAATCCTCTTGAAATTTTATAAAATTACTTTTTCGGGTATGCCGTTATTCTCTCTCGATTTGTCTGCAAGGAAAACAACAAGATGTCCCGAGAGTGAATCTGAAATTGAAGTGCATGAAACCGAAGGTTCTTCGCCTCTTGCATATGCAACAAAATCTCTTACAAGGTCAAGGTCGCCGCCGCCGTGAGTGTCATCGCCGACTTTCAGGTCAAAAACAGTATCCTCATGCTCGCAACCGGGGCGGGGGTCAATCTTTGAAAGAGTGAATTCGCCCTTTTCAAAGTCACCCGAAATTTCACCTTTTGTGCCCGTGATACGGATTGTTCTTGTGCCGTATGATGTGCCGCCAACCATTGTGTGAATGCCTGTTGCACCGTTTTCAAACATAACACTGACGGTCTGATGGTCAACAACGTTGTTGTCGCTCTTATAAGCACAAACGCCGTAAGGACTTGTTCTGAGAAGATTGATTTTATCTTCAATTGTGGGGTTTTCAAGATGTTCAAGAGCGTCCCATACATAGAATGACCATCTGTCGGGGTGGTCAATATAAATTCTTTTTGCGGAATATAGACAATCGTCAACAAGCGGACAGTCAACAAGGCATCTTGTGCCTGAATTTTCGGGCGCATTTTCTTTGACGAACTGTTTGTTGCATCCGAAACTTGAAACAAGAGCAGGCTTTGTTTCGCCCATGAGCCACATCATGATGTCGATATCATGGCAGCATTTTGCAAGAAGCATCGAGCTGTGACATCTTTCAGAATTGTTCCATTTGCCCCTTACGTGGCTTGTAGACATATGATGATAGCTGACATATTCGTTTGTCTGAATGCTGATTATATCGCCTAATTCGCCCGCTAAAATCAAATCTTTGATCTTTCTGTAAAACGGTGCATAGCGAAGCACAAAGCATACCATGATTTTTCTGCCGTATTTTTCAGCGGCTTCAACAAGTTCTCTTGCCTCTTCTTCATTTACGGAAAAAGGTTTTTCAAGAAGAACATCATATCCTGCTTCAAGAAGGGGAATGGTTGTTTTTACATGAACATGGTCCATTGTGCCGTTGATTACCGCATCGGCAAATTTAGGTGCTTTAGCAAGTTCTTCCGCAGTTGCAAAGCATCTTTCGGGCGGTATATTGTAAAGTTTTGCAATTGAATTTCTTCTGTTTTCGTCGGGGTCTGCAACTCCGACGATTTCCATTTTATCGTTTTCAACATTTGCAAGGTTGGCATAGGTCAGACTTCTGTGACCGCCGCCGACGATTATAGTTTTTAAAGGTTTAAGTTCCATAATTTATACGCTTTCGTTGATTGATATTTTTATTTCGTTGCTTTTTTCGGACATTTTTTCATTCATTTCATGTCTTCTCTGCATAAGCTCGGAATACATCTGATTTCTGAGATTGCCCGAAAGGGGATAAAGGAATTTCGGGATAACGGCAAGAATACCCGTTATCTGCGGAATACCTGTGCAGAGTGCGAACAGCCACCATTTTGTTTTATCTGACTGTGTACCTACAGTAATGCCCTGAGTATATCCGATTCCGTCAAGGATAAGGCTCTTGATTGATGTCATGGCAATGTTCTGGATTTTTGTTATCAGATTTCGTGCAACGCCGATGGTAGCCTCAACTCTGTAACCGTTTTTCCATTCGCAGTAGTCCATGGCTTCGTTGTAAAGCTCGGCTTTGACAACTTTTCTTATACCGAATGCCCACTTGTCAAACCATGCCTGAACACCGAAAAGTATGCACATGAGCAGGCGCTTTTCATAATTTTTGTTTATCGAGCCGATAATGAACAGCAAGATAACCCAGAAACGAGTGTAAAGGTCTTCGAATACCCAGATAGCCTTTGTTGAGAAACGCTCTCTGATGGGCTTCACAAAGCCGTAGCTCAGCGTTCCGTTAATACCTGAAGGAAGATTAAGAATCGTCAGCAGCGAAGCTGAACCGAGAACATCAATGAAATAGTTTGTGTTGCTTGAACCAACGCTGAATCCGCCGAGAAAATCCGAGATTGTGATAAGAAGAACAGGGTAGTTGTTTATAACCGCTTTGAGACCTTGTTTAACACTCGGTGCCTCGATTGACTGCATGACTCTTTCTCTTGATACAAGGAAGAAATAGAGTGTGAAAGCGCAGGAAACAATGCTTGTTCCCAGACCCATTGCAAGAAAAACATTTTCAAGCTTCCATTTCAGTATACCGTTGTTTATAAGGTCGATAAGAACACCCATTATGTAGTTTGGCATATCTTCGCCCATGAATCCCGTAAGCAGTTCAGCCATCGTTATAAGCCGCGCTCGGTCATTCGGGTGCGGTGTAACCGTTGTCATATATCCCGCTTTTGCGATACTTGTGAAAGTGCCTGCGGTTTCATTAACAACATTGAACGCGAAATAATAAATAAGCTTCGGCAAATGAGTTCCTGCTGTTCCGGGAAAGAAAAACGGAATGAACCAATAAAGTGCTCCGAGAAGAGTCATCGGAATCTGGAACGAAACAAGATAAGGCCTGAACTTGCCCCATCGAGTTCTTGTTTTGTCAACAAGTGTTGCGATGATGGGGTCATTTATAATATCCCATGCACCCGTAAAAAGGCTGACGAGTGCATTGGTCTTGAAGTCGATTTTAACAACATCCCATATAAATCGGTCTGTGTATTGACCTATATTGAATGCATTTGAAAAGTCGTTGAGAAGATATGCAAATGTTTCTTTTGAGCCAACATATCTTCGGTCGTAGACCTTGAATTCTGAAATTTGTCTGTCGGGAGTTTTGCTTGATTCGGGATTCAAATTGCCGCCCCCTTTGAAAATAATAGATAATAAGAAACAAAGGCTTTGCAGTTAAACCGCAAAGCCAGTTGAATCATTTAAGGTTTGTGACTGCCTCTTTGAGTGCTGCCATTTCTTCCTTGCTGAGGGTAACGCCCTTGCCCATTTTTTCATGGTCGGGTGCCCACTCACGGATATCGTACTTGGGATCTCTTCCGTTCCAGCTGATGAGGTTGAGTTCCTTTGTCCATCCCTTGGGATTTTCGGAAAGAACTGCTACGGATTCTACGATTTCATAAGTAAATTCGGGCATGATGCTGCTCCTTTCATTTTTTATACGCCTTTATTATAATATAAAAATTTTAAAAAGTAAATATATTTTTTAAAAATTTTTTATATATAAGGAAATTTCTGAATTCTGCGCTGTAATAATTCGGACAGGTAGTGAATATTATGTAAAGAACAACTTTGCAAGGAGAGAAAAACATGAATTTGAATAACGAAACTCAAAAGATCGGCTTTTGTGAAACTGTTTATGAATCTGCTGCAGAGCAGTCGCTTGATGCAGACATCGCACTTCCCGATTATTGTCCGGAAATTCAGCGAATACTTAAATGTACGGTAATTGCAGGGATTACATCTGTTCAGAATAATTCGGGCAGAGTTACTGCAGACGGCAATGCGGTTATCAGAGTTATCTATGTTGGTGATAACGGAAAAATATCAGGATATGAGCAGAGTTACCCTGTTCAGAAATTTATCGAATCATCAAAGATAACATCCGATTCGGCAGTCAGTGTATCTGTCAGAACGGATTATGTGAATTGCAGGGCAGTGAATCCGAGAAGAGTAGATATAAGAGCTATGCTCTGTTTTTGCTTCAGAGCTGTTAAAAAGCTGGATGATGAAATTCTTTGTTCTTCAGACGGAGCAGGAATTCAGACTCTTTCAACGGAGTATGATTTCGCTTCTTTGACAGGAGTTTGTGAAAAAGCATTCAGCATCGGTGAAGTTCTTGAAATTCCCGACGGAAAAAGTTCTGTTTCGCGAATCATGAATATTTCAGCCTGTGCGGTTGCAAATGATTTGAAAATAATCAATAATAAAGCACTTATAAAAGGTGAGTGCATAGTCAAAATTTATTACATAGGCGAAAACAGTTGTGAGATTGAATCCGCAGAGCATTCCATGCCAATCAGCCAGATAGTTGAACTTGAAGGTATAAATGAGAATTCTGTTTGTTCAGTCAGACTTTCTGTATCTTCATGCGAAGGAATTGTGAAAGCGGATTCATCAGGGGATATGCGTCTGATAGATATTGATTCAAGAATTTCCGTCTGTGTCGTTGCGTTCGATGAAATGCCCGTAAATCTTATCAGAGATGCATATTCAACAGAGTACGAAGTCAGAAATACTCCCAAAAGCATGGAGCTTCTTTCTTTTAACGGAAAATTTGATACAGCGTTCACTAATAAGATTGTGCTTGAGAGCATCGGCGTGAGTGTTGATTGCGTTCTTGCGGTGTGGTGTAACGATCTGAGATACAGCTTCAGCGCCAAAGATGATAAATGCATCGTTTCAGGCACATATCTTGTAACTGTTATCTATAAGGACACAGAGAATAATATGTCTGTTATCCAGAAGCCTGTCGATTTTGATTGTTCCGTAAAAATGAACGGAAAAGCCGAAAGAATTGTATGTCATGGCTCTGCACAGATTTCGGCTTGTTCCTGCTCTGTTTCAGCTGACAGCAGACTCGAGCTTAAAACAGAGATTCTTGTGTCGGGAATTATTCTTTCATCCGAAATCAAAAAATATATCGGAACAATCGAGATTTCATCTGACAGTGCAAGAAGAGAAAAAGATTGCGCTCTGACTATTTATTATTGCAGTAAAGGTGAAAATATCTGGAATATCGCAAAAAGATACGGCACAACAGTTGATGCTGTTATGAATGAAAACGGTATAGTATCCGATGTGACCGAAAACGACGGTATGATGCTGATTCCCCGTGCATAATTTAATTTTGCCGTGAAAAAATATATCCGTAATATCTTTTACGGAAGGAAAGGCAAAATGAAAATATTTAATGTAACAGATGAAAGTTATACTGATGAAATAGAAAGTTATAACGGAACGGTTCTGATTGATTTTTTTGCAGATTGGTGCACACCTTGTAAAATGCTTTCGCCGATAATTGAGGATGTTGCCTGGAAAACGGGCGGAAGAGTAAAAGTCTGCAAGGTTAATGTTGAAAACGAAAAGAAACTTGCCGATAAATTCGGCATAATGAGCATACCGACATTGATTGTTATGGAAAACGGAAAAATCAAGAACAGTAGTATCGGTGTAACGGGTAAAAAAGCAATAATGGATATGTTGGAGTGAATGTGTCTTACTTTGGGCAACGGAAGAGTTTTGCATAATTGCTTTTTATTTGATTCGGCAGTATAATTTATTCAGCGGGAAACCGTAAAAATACAGGAGGATAAATAAAATGGCAGTTATCACAGAAATCCTTGAAATGGTAAAAAACATTCTTGCTTTCTTCAATGAAGGCGAAGCAGCTTCCGTTATCGATATCGTTAAGAACGGACTTGAAGCAATTTTTGCTAATATTGCTCTCCCTCTCTAAAATCTATTAAAAAAATCGGTGCAGTTTTCTGCGCCGATTTTTTTATTTGCTCAGCCCTTGAAATAATCGACATATTCTGCTAATATATAATGAGATAAAAATTCGGAGGGGATTATAATGGCAAAATGCAAGGTTATATCACACAGAGGCGCTAATCTTGATGCACCGCAGAATACCATTCCCGCATTTGAACGTTCATTAGAGATAGGTGTTGACGGATTTGAAACGGATATCCACCTTTCTTCTGACGGCGTTCCCGTTATATGCCATAACTATACAATTGATGAAACTTCGGACGGCAAAGGTGAAGTCAAAGCGATGACATACGATGAACTCCGCAGCTACGATTTCGGTTCATGGTTCAACGAAAAGTTCAAAGGAACAAAACTTCCGTCGGTTGAAGAGTTTCTTACTCTTTGCGAAACAGCCGATATCGAAATCATGAACATAGAAATCAAACCGCCCCTTGACGGCGATATGTCAATCGTAGCCAAAACAATTGATGCTGTCAAGGCACACGGCCTTTTTGACAAACTCCTTATCTCGAGTTTCAGCGCAGATGTGCTTGTTGAATGCAAAAAGGTTGATCCCGAATGCAAAACAGGTTATCTTTATGCGCCGAACAAGAAGCATTGCTTCACACATATGCTTTTCGGATATGTAGAATTTGCAAAGAAAATCAAAGCAGACTATCTTCATCCGCATTTTCTTTCAGTCAACAGAAGATATGTCCGCAGACTTCATAAAAACGGCATCGGCATAAATGTCTGGACAGTTGATAAGGAAAGCGTTGCCCGTAAGCTCATCAAGCTTGGTGTTGACGGAATTATCACCAATGATCCCATAATGGTTAATAAACTTCTTGAAGGTTGATTTTGTTTATGGCGAATTATAAAACATTCTCTTCCGTTGAAACTGAAAATATAGGATATACTCTTGCAAAATCCGTCAGATACGGAAGTGTTATTGCGATGTTCGGTGATCTCGGTGCAGGCAAAACCGCTTTTACAAGGGGATTTGCTAAGGGTATGGATATTAATTGCGATGTCAGCAGTCCCACTTTTGCGCTTGTCAATGAATACAGAGAAAACGGAAAATCGCTTTATCATTTTGATATGTACAGAATTTCGGGATGGGACGATCTCTATTCCACGGGTTATTTTGATTATCTCGATATGGGAGCAACGCTTATCATTGAGTGGAGCGAAAATATTGAGGCAATTCTTCCTGAAGATTGTGTCAGGGTAACAATAACCAAAACGGATAATCCCGATGAAAGAAATATAGAAATAATTGGAGCTGAACTCATTGAAAATACTTGCAGTTGATTCTTCGGCTAAAACAGCAAGTGTTGCGGTTACAGACGGCAAAACTCTGATAAGCGAATGCTTTGTCAATGCAGGTCTCACTCACAGCCGCACACTTTTGCCCATGGTCGATAATGCTCTTTCGCAGGCAGATATGAAAATCGGCGATATAGATGCTTTCTGCGTCAATGCAGGCCCCGGATCATTCACGGGTATCCGTATAGGCGTTGCGGCAGTCAAAGGTCTTGCGATTTGTGATAACAAACCTTGCGCAGGTATCTCAACGCTCGAATCTGCGGCGTATAATTTTATCGATGAAAATTGTCTTGTTTCTGTTTCAATGGATGCAAGATGCAATCAGGTCTATACGGCATTGTTCAGATGTGAAAACGGTAATGTCATCCGTCTTTATGACGATAAGGCTGTTTCGGTTGATGAACTCGGTGAAGAGTTATCGGCTTTTGACGAAAAAATATATCTTGCAGGTGACGGTGCGGAAATCTGTTATAATGCTTTCAAAGAAAAACTGCCCGATGTTGTTCTTTCGGGTGAAAACCGCAGATATCAGAGAGCATACGGAACGGCACTTGCCGCTTTGAATAACGAAAATGCATTTGCTTCGTCGGAATCTCTTGCACCCGTTTATCTAAGACTTCCGCAGGCAGAACGTGAATTGAAATTGAAAAAGGAGAATAAATCATGATAGCATTAGGAAGCGACCATGCAGGTTTTGAACTCAAGCAGGTGATTATCAGACACCTTGAAGAAAGAAATATTGAATATAAGGATTACGGCCCTTATTCAGCTGATTCGGTTGATTATGCCGTTTATGCCGAAAAAACCGCAAAGGGAGTTGTCGGCGGCGAATGCGAACTCGGTATTCTCTGTTGTGGCACAGGTGTCGGAATTTCAATTGCGGCAAATAAGGTCAGAGGCATCCGTGCTTGCTGTTGTTCGGATAAGTTCTCAGCTGAAATGACAAGACTTCATAATGATGCGAATATGCTTTGCCTCGGCGGAAGAGTTGTTACTCCCGAGCAGGCAATTGAGCTTGTTGATCTTTTCATTGACACACCTTTCAGCGGCGAAGAGCGCCATGCAAGAAGAATTGCTCAGATAACTGAGCTTGAAGAAAGATTTTAATTTTACGGAGGTAATCAACATGGCAAACGTATTTATTATGGATCATCCTCTTATTCAGCATAAACTCACTTTTTTAAGAGATAAGAACACAGGTTCTCTGGAATTCAGAACTCTTGTCAGCGAAATCGCAATGCTTATGTGTTATGAAGCAACAAGAGATCTTCCTCTTGAAGAAGTTGAAACAGAAACTCCCGTTGCCGTTGCAAAAACAAAGGTTATTGCCGGCAAGAAGCTCGCTTTTGTTCCCATTCTTCGTGCAGGTCTCGGAATGGTTGACGGCGTTCTTGCTCTCGTTCCTTCTGCAAGAGTCGGTCATATCGGTCTTTACAGAGATCCCGACACACTTCAGCCTGTAGAATACTATTGCAAGTTACCTGCTGATATCGAAGAAAGAGAAGTTATCGTTGTTGACCCCATGCTTGCAACAGGCGGCTCGGCAATCGATGCTATTTCTCAGATTAAAAAGCGCAATCCCAAGGAAATCAAATTTATGTGCATTATTGCTGCGCCCGAAGGTCTCAATGCTCTTAAGGAAGCTCATCCCGATGTTGATATTTTTGTCGGCGCTCTTGATGACCATCTTAATGACCATGGCTATATTGTTCCCGGTCTCGGCGATGCAGGTGACAGAATTTTTGGCACAAAATAACATCTTAAGCGGCGGTTTTCCGCCGCTTTTTGTATGATAAATAAAAAGTAAAAAAATTTGTGAAAAAGCAAAATTTTGCTTGCATTTTACTTTCTTATATGATATAATTCCATAGCAAATCACACGCATAGCTATTTTTATTATGAGTGCGGATGTCA
>JAZRJH010000101.1:0-19878 GCA_045645685.1 Acutalibacteraceae bacterium | reverse complement strand
TCAGAACAAGATTTTCACTGTTGATATTCTCAACATATTTGCGCGGACCGATAACGGTCACTTCTGCGAATTGGAATGTTGAAAATTCTGCCGAAACTCCTGACGGAAGATTTTCGATTCTGATATTATTCGACGAAGGAACTATTTTCTTGCTGATAACATCATCAACATTAACTGTCACAACAATTTCGGTGATATTTTCATCAAGGATAATTCCGCCTGTGAATTCATTATCAGTAATTGCAATGGTGAATTTATTCACCCCTGCATTGAGTTTTTTGAAGTCAATCTTAGTTGAAAGTTCAATATTTTCTTTTTGTGTTTCATCAAAAATTCCGAATTCAGCAGATGAAGGACTTACGGAATATTCAAAAGGAATATTGCCGATATATTCCGACGGAATATTAGAAAATGAGCATACAATCGGAAGCGTCTGAATTGAATAAACAGGGATTTTTACATTTACCGCCGAAGACGTTCTGTTAAAGTTTACGCCCTGAACAGAATTACCGTTTTTATCAACAGCAACAAGCGTTGCTTCTATTGATGTGCTTTGGCGTAAATCACCGTTATGTTCAGCTCTTGCAGCAACTCCGACAACCTTTCTCATGGCCGTTTCAGGTCCGCTGACTTTTACGGATGAAACATCCGAAACCGTTATTTCACCAAGATGATATCCATCTCTTACAGCATTATTTTCAAAACTGATCTCAGGTGTAATCTTGAATTCCTGTTCTTTAAAATAGTCAAAAGTAATCTTTTCGGTAATCTGAGGATTAACACTTACAAATTCATATTCAGGTCTGACACTCTTTGATGAAACCGTCAGGTTGAGCGGAAATTCACCTGCAGAATTAACAAGACTTGTGTCTGCCACAACAAGAATATCATCTTTGATATCATCAGATTCAACAATGTATCTTTTACCTCTGATTGTAACATCAACAGTGTATTCTTTATCGAGAAACGGCTGCAATCCGCCAAGATTATTATTGATATTTGAATAGTTAATCTGCACCGTAACATTTGAAATCGTATTCTGTGTTTCGGCAAATTCCGTTGCAACAACAAGCCATGCAATCACGGCAAAAAGAACAGAAAACACCATGAGAAAACGATTATCATAAAATAGATCACTTATTCTTTGTTTCTTTCTTTCCATCATTCTTACCCTTAAATAATTTTTTGAAAATATCATTGTCAATTATATTGTCAGCAGGCTTATCAATAAGATAATTAACCAACTTTTCGCGAAGCTCGGAATCGGTCAGGTTTCTTTCAAGAGAACCTCTGTAAGCTAACGAAATGATACCTGTTTCTTCGGATGTTACAATTACAACCGCATCACTCTGTTCACTCATTCCGAGTGCCGCTCTGTGTCTGGTTCCGAGATCACTTGAAACATCTGTATTCTTTGTCAAAGGCAAAACACATCCTGCAGAAACAAGACGACCGTTTCTGACTATTGCAGCGCCGTCATGAAGCGGAGATTTCGGGAAGAATATGTTGCCGATAAGTTCGTGAGTCACAAAAGCATCAACAGGTTTGCCCGATTCAATAACATCGCCGAGAAGTGTCTGACGCTCCATAACAATAAGAGAACCGGTTTTACTGTCGCTCATTCGCTGAACAGCTTTTGAAATCTCATTAATGGAATCATTTACTGTTTTTTCTTTTGATGCACTGTTGCCTTTGAGAATCAGACTGAGACTTGTAAATTTACTGTTACCGACTTTTTCAATAACCTGTCTGATTTCCTGCTGAAAAATGATAACAAGAATAATAAATATATTCTGAAACACGAATCTGAATATGTAAGAGCTTGCTTCCATATCAAGCTGAGTAACTATGAGATATGCAACACCAAGAAGAAGCATACCTTTTACAAGCTGGAAAGCACGTGTTTCTCTTATGAGTTTTATAGCGTTGTATACAACAAATGCAATCAATGCAATATCAAGTAAATCCGTAAACCCGAAACTTATAGAGCCAAGCTTCGAGAAAAAATCGGATATATTATTAAAAAGGGTCATAACCCGACCAATCCTTTCCGACCAGACTGATTTTCATTGAACATAATAACACGAATGAAATATATATGTAAACAAAATCGGAATATATTTACAAAAAGTTTATTTTTCGATTATACAAACGGCATGCGCAGATATACCCTCTTCACGGCCTGTAAAACCGAGCTTTTCTTCCGTTGTTGCTTTTACGCTGATAAAATCAACGGAAACATTGCAGGCATTGGCAATATTTGAGCGCATCTTATCAATATACGGACGCATTTTGGGTCTTTGAGCAATCAAAGTTGAATCAACATTGACAATTTTATATCCGTCTTCATTAAGAACCCTGACAACCTCCGTCAAAAGCAAAAGACTGTCAGCGCCTTTATATTTTTCATCATTATCGGGGAAAAGACATCCGATATCACCTTTTGCGGCTGCGCCGAGAAGAGCATCACTAATTGCATGAAGAAGAACATCAGCATCGGAATGGCCGAGAAGGCCTTTTTCATGTTCTATTTCAACTCCGCCGACAATCAGCTTTCTGTTTTCTGTAAGTCTGTGAACATCATACCCGTGTCCGATTCTTAACATCAGAGCATCTCCCTTTCTATTTCTTTTACATCATCCATAAATCTGTCATATGTCGTTACACAATTCAGAACTTTAACAAGTGAATTTGCAGATAATCTTGAAGGAAATGAATAAAACTTTAATAATGCAGCGCGCTTTTTTGAGCTGTCTTCACCGCCCGTAAAACCAAGCTCATATAAATCAAGTTTTGTAATAGGTCTTTCGGGTTCAGGGGTGGATTCACATAAAACGCCTGCATTGGCAAGCGCTTGCATAATTATCTCTTCTGAAACTCCTTCAACCCCGATTTTTCCTTCTTTTGAAGGCTCGGTTTTTCGGCTTTCTTTGCCAAAAATATCAGGAATATATGCGTGTTTTATATTTTTCTGATCTACGGTAGAACCGATAAAAGAACGGATTTTAAATCCTGCAGAATCACTGTCGGTCAGAACAAGAATACCTCTTTTTTCAGCAAGTTTTCTGATCATAAGCTGCAATTCTTTGTCCTTAAAAATACCGAACCCGTCCGTCTGAATAATCGGTGCATCGATTATTCCTGACAGCTTGATTTTATCATATTTTCCTTCAACAATGACAGCTTGTTTAATTTTTATCATCTAATTTATCTCCTGCCTGCTCTTGCAAGCTTTACAACCGTTTGTTCAAGAACAAGTCTTTTATCAAGGGCTGAACTTTTGAGTGTTGTGTCAGCCCACGAAAGAATATCTATGCACTCACTTATTGCCTCAAACGAAAGTGACGAACCGTTTCTGGCAGCGTTGGTTAAGCGGAATTCTTTTCCTGCATAATCATAATATTTTGCTATCATTTCGGCCCTGTTACCTGATTTTACAGCTGCCTTTGCTCTGTAAATATCTGAATATTGCGCAATAAGAGCACCCAAAATCTGGAATTCATCTTCTCTCTGCTCAAAAAGAAGAGAAAGTTTTCTGAATGCACTGTCAAATCTTCCTGAAGTAAGATCTTTTATCATATCAAAAACCTTTGCATCAAGACTTTTTATACAAACAGCATCCACATCGCTCTTCTTTATTTCTCTGTCTGAAACATAAGCGCAGACTTTATCGGTTTCATTAATCAAAGTATTAAGATCGTTTCCGACACAAGTTATAAGATAAGAAGCAACTCCCTTATCAAATGATACTCCCCTTTTCTTTGCACCGCTTTCGAGGATTTTAACAAGATCGGGTGTTGTTTTTTTGTCGAGTTTTGCATTATGACCGTATTTTTCAAAAAGTCTGATGGCTTTGTTCCACTTTGCGCCCTTGGGATTATATGCAACAAAAGAGAACACTAAAGCGCAGTCATCGGGATTATCGGACAAAACTGTTTCAAGTTGTTCAAATCCGTTATCATCAAGAGTATCAAGCGGAAAATCCTTCACAAGAACACACTTTGTTTCTGCCATCATGGGAACAGCGCCCGCACTTTCATATATTTCGGACAAAGTGCATTCCTTACCGTCGAAGGAATGAAAATTGAAATCAGCAAATGATCCATCAACGGTTTTCGAAATGATTTTTTCAATATAAATCTTTTTAAGATAATCTTCTTCTCCGTGAATCAGAAAAATTCCGACAGGATTATTTTTGATTATTTCTTTTAAACCGCTTTCATTTATCGCAGGCATAATACTGTCCTTTCCGAGAATCAATCATCTCTGTATGCACTGATATCACCGTCATCAGCTTTAATTATAACATCGCCGCAACCTGCAGTTGCAACAGTTTTAAGACCAAGTTTGTTCAACTCATCCTGAACGATAACACCTCTTGCATTATCGGCATTGACAACAACAAAAGATGCATCTGAATTTTCAATTCCGTCAGGATAATCATTTCTCATGATAATTACATCGGCATTTGTATATTTATCAGGAATATTTGAAAAATCCGATATCGGATCAAACATCAACAAAACAGAAACATCCTCATTATCGATGAATGCAAATGATTTTTTATCCAGAGAAAAACAAGAAACATCAAAACTGCAAAAAGAAATTTCGGATTCAAATGTATTAACTGAATAATTCTTTACAAGCGGGGTTATTTCAGGCGAAATATTATTGCAATAAATTTCATCAGGTGAAAATGTTTCGAGAATCTTAACCGATGCAGTTGATGAATTTCTGTCAATTTCAGGAGTAATCAACGCCTGAAGACTATCACCCGAATTATCAATCGAATGTGATAAATTATATGCAGAAAGAAAATCATTGCCGCCTGTGCCAAACAAAACCGTTTCTTCGTTTTTGCTGATCAGAACCGCCGTTCCGTTTCCGCAATCAACAACACGGATTTCTGTCAGGGATTTATCGGCGAGAGAAAACATTACAAGAAGAACAGTAAAAACAAAACCACATAAAACAGCTGTCAGTTTTGGATACGATTTTCCGTAATATGCTAAAATAAGTGAAAATATACAAATAAGAAAAAGCGAGATAATAATAACCGCCGTTTCATCATCTTCAATATTAAATGAAAAGATTTTTATTTCGGAAAGTCTTTCAGAAAATCCGATCATAAACTGACAGATTTTGCCTCCGAAATAAGCAAAAATATTTATTATCGACAACGAAATATTTCCGATTGCAGAACCGATTGCACACAGAATCATGCATAAACCCGAAATCGGAACAGCAACGATATTTGCCGCAAAAACCATAAAATTGAAACGGTTATATAGTGTTAGCGAAACAGGCAAAGTAAACGCTGTTGCCGACAATGTAATCATGAATGTTGAAAAAATGCTGAATATAAATCTTCTCAGACATTTAATGCTGATTTTCTTGATTTTTTCTTCAACAGAAGGAGCAAGAAATTCGGAATAAAATATAATTCCCGCAGTTGCAAGCGCAGATAACTGAAGACTTGCCGAACCCATTGCAAACGGATTGAAAACAGCAATAAGCATCAAGGCAAATCCGAGCGAATTCAGCGAATCTCTTTTGCGCATAAAAACATTGGAAAAAAGATAAATTATCGTCATTATTCCTGCGCGTATAACAGAATAAGTCATTCCCGAAATGAACATAAAAAGAACAACGGGAATAACAGTTATAAAGCTTGCAAATCTATTTCCGATTCTTGTTTTTCTTAATAATTCATAACACAAAAGCGACCACAAAGACAAATGATATCCCGAAACACAGATTATATGCGAAATACCTGTAAAATTGAAATTATCAAGAATATCCAGTGATAATCCGCTTTTATCACCGATAAGAAGAGCAACTGCCAATGCGCCGTTTTCATTCGGAAGAACACGATACACTGAATTTCTTACAGCGTTTCTGATATCTATAATTGTTTTACCAAAGGGCTTTTCAGATTCAGGAACAGAAATAAAAGAGAATTCATTTTCATAAGGGTATGCACCGATAAAAACGCCGTTTGACTTATTGACGGATAAAGTAATATCGTTGGTCTCACCGGGAATATAAAATGTAAAATCACCCGTTACAATATCATACGGCTCCGCATCGGGTACAGAAGAAAAAACAAGTCGGGATTTAAGGTCAACAACCTGACCGTCAATCTCTTTGATTTTTGCGGAATAATAACAATTTCCGTATTCATATTCAGGCTCAGAAATCAGTTCTGCAACTATATTGCAGGTTTTTCCGCTGTAAGAAACAGCGGGTAAATATATAAATTCATTTGTTCCGAGCAAAAGAATGCAAGAGATTATAACAGAAATAACAGAACATAAAAAAATACTGTTTTTTCTTAAAGATTCAATAAACAAACCGACGATCAGAGTGACGGAAAATACTGCAAGAGCAGCAACCGTCACTCCGATATCAAATTTAAATAATAAGGCTATAGTGAAAAACACCGTAAAGCCAATAACAGCAAAAGGACGGGACATTTTGATTATTTTTCAATAAGAGGAATTACTCCGAGATAAACGATATCATCTCTGTCTGCAGCATCACCTTCAGCAAGAACAGCTGCTTTTGCAACTATATTTGCATCAAATTTTTCACAAAGGATTTCAACTGCTCTGAGCGACTCGCCTGTGCTGATAACGTCATCAAGAACAACAACACGCTTGTCTCTTATCTGCTCACCTTCAAAACCGTCAAGAATAAGAGTCTGAACCGCATCTGTTGTGATTGAACGAACATCAACGGATACAGCATCTTTCATATAAAGTTTTGCTTTTTTACGGGCAACAAAATATTTTTTGCCGCTCTGTCTTGACATTTCGTAGGCAAGAGGGATGCTCTTTGCTTCAGGGGTGACAATATAGTCAAATTCAGGAAGTCTTTTCAGAAGTTCGGTTGCAGAATGAACAGTAACTTCAACATCACCAAAAAGAATAAAAGCAGCAATATCGAGCTTATCGCTTATGGGGCATCTGAGCAGGTCTCTTTCAAGACCTGCTATATCTACTCTGTAATATTCAGACATAAAACTACCTCCATCAACCTGCAGGCCATGTGAATTCACGGCCGCTCATAAGGTGGAAATGAATATGCTTAACTGTCTGACCTGCACAGTCACCGCAGTTATTGACAATTCTGAAACCGTCAAGATTCATTTCTTTTGCAATTTTTGAAGCAACTTCAAAAACATGAGCAATGAGATTGCTGTTTGATTCATCAATTTCTGCAGCGGATTTGATATGCTCCTTGGGAATTATAAGAATATGCACAGGAGCCTGAGGTTCAATGTCATTGAAAGCGATAACCTTATCGTCTTCATAAACTTTTGTTGTGGGAATTTCACCCTTGATAATTTTGCAGAAAATGCAGTCCATAATTACACTTCCTTATTTAATCATTTCTTCAACTATTGATACAACCGCATCCATAGCTGACTTGATGTTTGAAATATCTTTTGTACCTGCCATTGCACTGTCGGGTCTGCCGCCGCCTGATCCGCCTGCAAGTTTTGAAACACTCTTAACGATGTTGCCTGCATGAGCACCCTTTGCAACTGCATTTGCACCGCAAGCACAAGCGAAATTAGCACTTGCGCCGTTAACACCGCAGATAACAGCTACCGCATCGGGGTTATCCTTAATCTTATCACACATTGAACGAAGGTCACTGGGATTAACACCTTCAACAGTTGTCGAAATAAGTGTTACACCCTTGACATCAACAGAATTGCTCATAAGATCGCCTGTTTTAAGCTGTGAAAGTTCTGCACGAAGCTGTTCAATTTCTTTATCTTTATTCTTGATATCAGCCATGAGTGAATTTGCTTTTTTATCAAGTTCAGAAACATTTGCAAGTTTCATTGCAGCTGCTGTGTTGTTGATGAGAGCATTGTTCTTTGTGATATAACCAAGAACGCCGTAACCGGTTACAGCTTCAATTCTGCGAACACCTGCAGCAACCGATGATTCGGAAACAATCTTGAAAAGACCGAGCTTGCCTGTGTTGTTAACATGAGTACCGCCGCAAAGTTCTGTTGAGAATTCACCAGCTTTGACAACACGGACAAGATCGCCGTATTTTTCTCCGAAGAGTGCCATTGCACCCATTTTCTTTGCTTCTTCAATAGGCATTTCTGTGCTTGAAACAGGAAGAGCGCTGAGAATGATTTCGTTTACTCTGTTTTCAACTTTTGCAAGTTCTTCAGCAGTAAGAGCCGAGAAATGAGTGAAGTCAAATCTCATTGCATTATCGTTAACAAGCTGACCTGCCTGTTCAACGTGTGAACCGAGTGTTTCACGAAGTGCAGCCTGAAGAAGATGAGCTGCAGTGTGGTTTCTTCTTGTTGAAGCTCTTGATTCCTCATTATAAACAGTTACTGAAGCATCACCGATTTTTATGCTGTCACCCGAAAGAATACCATGATGAAGATATGCACCATCAGGATCTTTGGTTGTATTTGTAACTTCAAAAATGCTTTCACCGATTCTGATTACACCGATATCACCTGTCTGACCGCCACTTTCAGCATAGAAAGATGTTTTATCAAGAACAACAATTGCACTTTCGCCGTCATTGATAAAATCTTTTCTTTCACCATCTGAAACAAGCGCAAGCACCTTACCTTCAGTTTCATTTTCGGTATATCCGGTAAATTCTGTTTTTTCAATATCCTTGAATGAAACGCCGTTGTTTCTCCAGTCTGAATCAGCAGCATTTCTCTTTGCACTCTTTGCCTTGAGTCTTGCTTCTTCAACAAGCTGACGGAATTTTTCTTCATCAACTGTAAGATTTCTTTCGTTTGCAATTTCCTTTGTAAGATCGATGGGGAATCCGTAGGTATCCTGAAGTTTGAATGCATCTTCACCCGAAAGCACACCGTTTTCAGCTTTTTCCATCATCTCATTGAGAAGGCCGAGACCTGAATCGATTGTCTTATAGAAGCTTTCTTCTTCAGTTGAAATAACCTTCTTGATATAGTCACTCTTTTCAACAAGGTTGGGATATGCATTGGCATTTTCAGCAATAACCGTATCGCATACTTCAGCAAGGAAAGGTCTGTCGATACCTATGAGTCTGCCATGACGGGCTGCTCTTCTGAGAAGTCTTCTGAGAACATATCCCCTGCCGCTGTTTGAGGGAAGAACACCGTCACCAACCATAAATGTTGTTGACCTGATGTGGTCTGTAATAACACGAAGAGAAATATCCTTCTTTTCGTCATCATGATAATTGAGTTTTGCAATTTCCATAATATGCTTCATAATATTACGGACTGTGTCAACCTCAAAAAGGTTATCAACATCCTGCATGACGCAAGCAAGTCTTTCAAGACCCATACCTGTATCAATATTGGGATTTGCAAGACGTGTATAGTTATTTTTACCGTCGTTTTCAAACTGAGTGAAAACAAGGTTCCATACTTCGATGAATCTGTCACAGTCACAGCCTACCTTACAGTCAGGGCTGCCGCATCCTTTTTCAGGACCTCTGTCAAAATAAATTTCCGAACACGGACCGCAGGGGCCTGCACCGTGCTCCCAGAAGTTATCTTCTTTGCCGAAACGTACCATATGTGAGGGTTCAACACCAACTTCTTTTGTCCAGATATCGAACGCTTCATCATCCTCGAGATAAACGCTGACATAAAGAAGTTCTTCGGGAATTTCAAGAACCTTTGTAAAGAATTCCCATGCCCATGCCGTTGCTTCATGCTTGAAATAATCGCGGAACGAGAAGTTGGCAAGCATCTCAAAATAGGTGCCATGGCGTGCGGTTTTACCTACGTTTTCGATATCGGGTGTACGGATACACTTCTGGCAGGTTGTTACTCTCTTTCTGGGAGGAGTGACTTCTCCTGTAAAATCCTTTTTCATAGGGGTCATACCCGCATTGATAAGAAGAATGCTCTTATCGCCCTGGGGAACAAGCGAGAAGCTGGGCAATCTCAGATGATCCTTAGACTCAAAAAATGCAAGATATTTTTCTCTTAATTCGTTAAGACCCATCCATTTCATAAAAAATTCCTCCTAAAGGGACAAATTTATCCCGTTATTTATCAGTTAATAATGAAAAAAAGGTGCAGTATTCCAATTCGGATATGGGACGGCAATTTTTGCCGCGGTACCACCCAAATTGTGCAACTGCACCACTCGATTCCTTTAACGCAGGCAACGCTGTTACTCATCGCAACAGAGCTCAAAGGCGGCCTTTTATTGCAAATATGCCCATCGGTCATTTCAGCCAGGTGACCGACTCTCTGTGGTGCTTACAATAAATTCTTCCTTATCTTCGCTTTTTATATTGAATTAAACGCCTTCTTCTTCAAGATTGCTCATTGCAACCCATCCGTACTGACCGTTGTATCTGATCTTAACCCACTTGTTACCGTTATCTGCTTTCTTTGTATCGTAAGCTCTGACGGTGTCGCCATATTCAAGTTCACCGATCTTTTCGTAATCAGCACCTGCACCGTCTCTGACATTAGCTCCGGTGTCAGAAATAACTGTATATGTGTCATAAGCTGTTGATGAACTTGTAACATCTTCGGGTGTGTTGTCAGGAATTTGTGCAAGATCAACAGAAATATTTACACCTGCAAATGTTGAAATCGCATCGCCAATAAGAATTACGCCCCATGTGCCTGCCTTGCAAGCAATGAACACACCGTTATCTCCGGGCATAATGTTTGAATATTCAAAAGGAACAACAATGTCGTTTTCAAGGTTGATGATACCCATCAATCCGTTTTTCTTAACAGCAATATGGCCGTCTGTTACGGGTCGACAGTAGTCACTGCCTGCATAGTCAAGAGCTGAAGCATATTCATTAACAGCTTCATATTCATAAGGAATAACTTTCTTATCTCTCTCCTGACTTACATAACCCCATTTATCACCTTTTCTGGCAGCAGCATAGCCTTCAAAATAACGGTCACGCTCGTCATAAGATTTTTCGTTGAGAACATCATTGTTAAGAGTGTGATCAAGGTGAGGAGTGTCGGAAATAACAACATTACCGTTTGAAACAGTAAGCTGATATTCCTGAGTACCGATAACAACAAGGCTGTGATAAATTCCGCTTTCGGAATAATCTCTGCCTGTGCGGCAATGTCTGAATCCGTCATAGTTGGGCTGGAGAATTACATTGCCCTGATAATCAAGCAAGCCATATTTACCTGTTGAAACAGATTTGAATGAAAGGCAGTTTTCATCAAGATAAGAGATTTCTGCACATTCAGCAAAACCGCCTGCACGCCAATCATAGCCGGCTGCAAGTGTATCAACAACATTTGAACCTGATGAAGGTGTTTCGGGCTTGTCCTTACCTGCATTTGAAACCGCAACACAGATAATTATCAAAACAACAACACAAGCGCCGATAATACCGAGAAGTTTGGGATTAAGTTTGATATTAAGTTTTTTCTTTTCTTTTGCTTTGGAAAACTCATTATATGAAACTTTATCATAATTTGTGAAGTTATCAACAGCTTCCTGAACGCTTTCTTCGGAAACAAATGCGGGAACTTCAATTTCGTCCTGCTCAGTTTCAACTGATTCTTCAACAACTTCCTGAGCGGGAGTTGCATCACCGTCAAGAATTTCATTGATTCTCTGCTTGAACGAAATTACATTGTTTTCTTCTGTTACAACGGGGATTTCGGGAACCTGAAGTTCTTCTTCAGCAACATTTTCTTCTGCAGCTGTTTCGATTGCAAGCTGTTCTGATTCTTCGACAATTGTATCCTTAACTTCAGAATCTTCCGCCTGAACGGGTATAGGTTCTTCAACCTGAACAGGTTCTGCAGGCTTTGAAGCCTCATATGAATCGATTGCATAAATGAAGATGTCACGAACATCTGAATTGCCGATTGAAACGCCCGATGCGGCACGCTGAAGAATTCTTGTGAGAACAGGAAGCGAGCCGTTTTCGGAAGCTGCATCAAGCTCAACGCCTGAAAGAAGATTTGCTCTTGCCTTGCCGAGCAATGCATTTGCAGTGCTCTCTGAAACGCCAAAGAACTTTGCAAGAATATTAACAGGCATTCCGTTGTTATAATGAAGAACAATCGCTGCGCGAAGCTCGGGTCTGAGAAGAGAGAGGGCTTCAAGAATCTTTTCGCTTTCTTCTTCGCTGCTGTAAATTTCTTCTGAAAGGAATTCGGAAGAATTTTCAACCGCACCTGCATCTGCATCAGCAAAAACAAATTTAACGCCTTCCTTATAGACCATTGCAACATTCTGTTTCATCCAGATTTCGAATGCTTCGGGTTTCTTGAGCTTATCGATAGTGCAGAACGCCTTGGCATATGCTTTCTTTGTAATCTCAAGCGCAGCAGCACCGTCACCTGATAATGTTGAAGCGAGGAAATAGGAAGCCTTCAATGTTCTGGAAAAGAGTTTAGCCATTGCATCGGTATCACCGTTTGCGGCGGCGGTAACATACTGAACAATATTATCGCTCATTTATAATCACTCCATTCATAATTGTTTAAAAATAATCCATTTTACCTATTAAACATAATTATATTTAATTTTATACTATATTTGGTGATTTGTCAAGTAAAAGAATTATTAAATAATCAATATATTGTAAAAAAACAGAAGCAACCGAAATTGCTTCTGTTTTGAATATAAATTTAATTCAGGCTTCCGAAAATGGGGTGCTCAGATGAGTCAATCTGAAATTGACAGGATCTCGGTCTGTGTTAAATCTGAAAACACTCATTACAATTCCGATTGCAAAATAAATGCAAAGGTTCGACGAACCGCCTGCGCTGAGAAACGGAAGTGTAATACCGATACAAGGAAATAACTTAAGGCACATTCCGATATTGATTATCGTCTGCGAACCAATCATGAATGCCGTTCCGTAACAAAGAAGGCTGCCTGTAATATTCCTTGATTTTTTACCAACCGAAACGATTCTGCAAATTATAAAAATCATAACAGCAAGAAAACCTGCAGCACCGACAAATCCGAGTTCTTCGCCTACAACCGTGAAAACCATGTCACTTTCATTAACGGGAACACCTGTTGCGGATTGTGTGTATGTTCCCTTAAAAAGGCCGTCGCCCCAGAACTGACCCGAGCCGATAGCATTGAGGCCTCTCTGCTGCTGATATATAAACTTTTCATATACTTCCTCACTGAGCGAAGAAGGATAATAAATTGCAAGAATACGATATTTATGGAAACTTGCAAGAAATTTCGTCCAGATCAACGGAACGAAGGCAACAGCAGCACCAATTGCAACAGCAAAATATCGAAGCTGAACGCCTGAGACAAACATCATTCCGACAAAAATGAATGCAAAGACCATAGCCGAGCCAAGGTCACCGGTGAGAATAACAACTCCGACGGGAACAAGAGCATGAGCTGTGAGAAGCAATACATTTTTTATGGAATTGATATCATCTTTAACTGCTTCAATATGAGCTGTAAAAGTAATAAGAAAGCCTATTTTAGCCAATTCAGACGGCTGGAATCTGACAACAAGACCGCCGACATCAATGATTCTGAGCCAGCATCTTGAGTCTTCTCGACCCGGTGCACCTTCGCCCAGGGGAAAAAGAATCAGCAAAAGCAAAAGGCAGAAACCGCCTGCAAGAGGCCAGAGTCTTACAACCGCATCATAATCAAGATAAGAAATAATGACACATGCTATTATACCGACAGAAGCCGCTGCAATCATAACAAGACAGTCACGGCTTATTAATGTTCCGTCTGCGATTGTCTCATTGAGAGTTGCACTGTGTACCATAAGAACGCCGAATGCGGTTGTAAAAACACAAAGCAAAAAGAGAATAAGGTCGGTCTCTTTAAGCGCATATTTAATTAAACTTTTCTTGCTCAAAGAATCACCGCCTTAAATTGTTTTTTGTTATTTAATCTCGTTGTAAAGTTCAAGGTATGTGGATGCAATGATACCGCCTGCCTTGGGACCTGTTGAAACGATTTCTTCGTTTTCTGTGAGATATGAACGCCAATCGTTATCGGTAAGAATATAGCCGATCTGGTCATTTGTTATACCGAATACAATAAGTTTTCTGTCTGTTGCATCAGCAAATGCTGTGTAATTCCATTCTGTACCGAGCCACGAATCTTCAGCAGAAACTGCACCGCCAAAAGCGATTTCGGGAGCAAGTTCACCGGGAACAAGAGCGATTGCAAGCTTGTTGCCAAGTTCCATATAGCCAACTTCTGAGGGAGTCTGATAATCAAGTCCGTCTTTAACAACAGCATTTGTAAGAAGACCGCCTCTTGCAGCAAGCTTGAAGATTGAGTTATTAACAGTTACGAATGTTTCCTTGAATCTGATGCTGAGAATGGGTCTGATTTCTTCATCGTTATTAACGGACATTGCAAGTTTGCCGAGAAGATAACCATAAGAAACCAATCTTGCATATCCTTCATCATCGGGATATTTTTCAAGATAATAAGGATCAGCAACAAGATCTTCGGGATACTCGGATGAAATAGCGAGTTCAGCGCCGAGAATCATCATGAAGTTTGCATTTGCATTCTTGTTGATATATTCTTCCATGTAATAGGGATAGTCACCTGTAACCATTGTGCCTGCAGCACCGTTACCTACGCAATGAATAGGAAGATTTACAATCCATGTTTCCATTTCGCCTGCTGCATCGGGAACGAAACGGATTCTGTTGAGATTGCCGTCAAAAACAACGGGATCACGCTTTTCTCTGATATATTCGGTTGCATCAGCTGTGCCGAAATAGAGCTTACCTGTCTGCATATCATTAACTGCGTCGATCATTGACTGAACGGAAACTTCATAGAGATTTTCCATAAAGCCCTTGTTCTTACCGCTGGGAAGCTCAAGTCCGAGAAGATTTCTGAATGATGAAGTGAAAAGAGCGCCTACAAGGTCACCGTTAAGACCGAGTGTATCAACACAACTGTGCTGGTGAAGAGCGGAAATGTTGATACTTGTGATATCCCAATTCTGTGAATCGGCATATGCCTGGAATTTTTCACGGATAACTCTTACTTCGTTGTTTGCAAGACCGAAAGTATCGATTGAAGCAAAAATGCTGATACCTCTGCCGTCAGAAATAGCAACTGTTCTGATTTTCTGATCATCTCTTACTTCGTCAGCGAGTTTCTTTGTGATTGAAAGGCTGCCGCCAACATAATGTTCTTCAAGAAGCTCTTTGCCTGTCTGAATTGATGAGTTATCATAACCAACCATCCAGACTGCATCTGCAGCGGGAACTTTTATGAATTCTTCAGGTGAATTGCCTTCATAAAAATTCTCGGAAACATAATCATCTTTGTCAACAAAACTGCGGGGTTCAACGATAAGATTCATGATTCCGCCGACAACAACGTCAAGAAGACCGTCAACAAAACGATAGAAGCCCCTTTCAACCTCTGAAGTTACTTCTGTTGCTGCATATGCGGGAATTGCAAATGCAGACATAAGAACTGCAAGTGAAAGAAGTAATGCTGTAAATTTCTTTGCCATAATTTTAACCTCCGTCAAATTATTAATCCATATTTTTAAGCTCCATATCACCGAAGCTTATAAGCTTTTTCTTGCGCATGAATTCCGAAACCGCGTACGAAATAAGCGCAGGGGCAATAAAATGCATTATTGCAATTTCAAGAATAACAACCACAGGGTCAATTCCGTCTTCAGTCATTGAAGCATAGGTCATAAACTGACCTACAAGACCCGATGTTCCCATTCCTGATCCTGATGCATAGCATGTCATTTTCAGAAGCGCAGATGAAATCGGACCAAGAACGGCACTTGCAACAATCGGCGGAATCCATATCTGCGGATGTTTCACTATGTTCGGCATCTGAAGCATCGATGTGCCGACACCCTGAGCAACAAGTCCGCCAAGTTTATTCTCGCGATAACTTGCAACAGCAAAACCGATCATATTAGCACTGCAACCTACAACCGCCGCACCGCCTGCAATACCCGAAAGACCGAGTATGATTCCGAGAGCAGCTGAGCTTATCGGAAGAGTAAGACATATTCCCATAACAACCGAAACAACTATACCCATTAATATAGGCTGACGCTCCATGCCCCAGTTAATTATCTCGCCGATATATGTTGTGACTCTTGATGCGGGCGGACCTATAAAAAGACCTGCGGCACATCCTGCCAAAACAGAAACAGCGGGTGTGATAATGATATCAAGTTTTGTTTTTCCGCCAACAAGTTTACCTGCCTGAATTGCAAAAAATGCAGCAATAAAAGCTGAAAGCGGATCTCCGGGACCTGAATAAAGCATTCCGCCATCGGTGATTACGGCACCCGCAATCAATTTTGATGCAAATGCGCCTACCATACCGGCAACCGCAGCAGAAACACCCGTCAGCGGAGATGTTTTGTATTTGAACGCCATACCGACACCGATGCCTGCGCCGGTAAGTGACTTTGCAACAGAAGCAATTGCAACAAGGTATGTTCCGAACTGAGTATTGATAAATCCGCCTGCCTGCTCAAGAATCGTTCCGATTATGAGCGTTGCAAAAAGGCCGAGAGCCATTCCTGAAAGTCCGTCAACAAAAATATAATTAAAAATATTTTTTAATGTTTTCATCTTACATCATCTCATCAAGAACTATATTTATTGCATTGGCATAAACTTCGCCGATAAATTCAGAGCCGTTGTCATTGGGATGAACACCATCGGCAGACCAATACCACTCATCTTCGATTCCGATACTTGCGGATGCAAATAATCCGTCAAGCGGAATATAGAAATCAGCAAACTCTTTGGCAAGTTTTCTGATAATATCGATTTTAGGATTCAGGTCAACTCTGAAATACTCTTTCTCAGGGTCATGAAGAAGAAACGGTTCAAGAATAACGATCTTTGCATTTGTTTTTTCTTTTATTTCGCTGAGAACTTTACGATAATTCGCTTCAAAAACATCGTTGCCGAGCCATTTTCTGTTATCGGCTCTGTGCCATGTATCATTTATTCCTATGAGAATCGAAACAATATCAGGCTGAATGTCAATAAAATCACTCTGAAGTCTGTTTACAAGATCTATTGTCTGATTTCCGCTGATACCAAGATTGACAAATTCAAAATCAACATCAGGATTATCTTCTTTAATGAATTGTGATGCATAAAAAGGATAACCTTTTCCTAATTCATGATAATCGGAACGGTCTCTTCCTGCATCTGTAATTGAATCGCCCTGAAACAAAATTTTCATAGTTATCACCCTTTAAAATTTATCAATAACATTTTTTAAAGTGTTTATAATTCCGATATGCTGCGGACAAGCGCTTTCGCATTTTCCGCATTTTTTGCAAAGCGAAGCATTGGCTTCGATATCGGGAAAAATTTCCTTGACAAGTCTTCTTCCGCCTTCGGTAATTTTATTGAATGCAGAGAAAACTTCGGGAATTCTGACTCCTGCAGGGCAAGGCATACAGTATTCACAGCCCGTACAAGGAACAAGATTCATTTCGTCAAAAATACGTTTTGCTTCCGAAAGCATTGAAACTTCATCTTCAGAAAGAATTCCGACATATGAATTATCAGCATATGTTATATTATCGTTCACCATCTGTTCAGTACCCATACCGCTGAGAAGCATACCTACTTCAGGTCTGTTCCAGATAAAGTCGAGCGCCCATTCAACGGGGGTTTTTTTATCGGGTAAAAGAGCAGCTATTTTCTCATGAGGATTTGCAAGTTTTCCGCCGAGAAGAGGTTCCATAACAATTACACCGAGCCCCTTTGAAGCGGCATATTCAAGACCTTCAAGGCCTGCCTGATAGTCAGTATCAATGTAGTTAAACTGAATCTGACAGAATTCAAATCCGTCATAAGAATCAACAATCTTTTTGAAAACATCAAGATCATCATGGAACGAAAATCCGAGATGTTTTATCTTGCCTTCCGCAAGTTTCTTTTCAAGCTTGGGAATGATATCAAACTTAAGAACCTTTGTTTCCCACGATTCATTATTGACTGCATGAAGAAGATAAAAATCAATATAATCAGTGTCAAGTTTTGAAAGCTGTTCGTTGAATATCTTATCAACATCTTCTTCGCATTTGACATTCCACAAAGGGAGCTTAGTTGCGAGATAAGCTTTGTTTCTGTAGCCGTCTTTAAGAGCTTTACCAACAAGGATTTCACTTTGTCCGTTATGATATCCGAATGCGGTATCAAGATAGTTGATTCCGTTATCAATACCGTTACGGATAATTCTTATTGCTTCCGCCTCATCAATCTGATCATTTTCGAGAACGGGAAGTCTCATGCATCCGAAACCGAGAACGGAAACCTCTGCACCGGTTTTGCCAAGAACTCTGTATTTCATTTTATCACCTCTTAATATCTTGAAATTATATCATATAATAAAAACAAAAACAACCCCAAAGAAAACAATAAATTCATAAATAAAAAGAATAAAATCAAACATAATAATACCGAGGTGTTATTATGAACGACTTGAACGGAATTCCGCAAGGATTCGGAATGGCTTTGACCAAAAATATCGAAGCAATGAACAATTTTTTAAAAATGAACAAAAACGAAAAAATGAAAATCATTGAATTGACACGCTCTGTTCGTTCAAAAGAAGAAATGAACAGAATTGTTGATAAACTCGAAAAAGGGAAAAATGAGTTCTTTTAAGAAACAGGTGTGCATAACAGTCAATGCACACCTGTTGATTTATTTTTCAAATATTTTAAGTTTATATCTTTCATTTCTCAATGCTTCGGCAACCTGATAAGAATCAGAGAGATATTCATCAAAATATACACCGCCGGGCTCAAGTGTAAGATTTCCGTGAAAATCCGAACCCGAAAGTTTGCGGAGTGAATATTTTTCTGACCATTTATATGCAACATCATTGCTTGAATTATGGTCGCCGTGACCGTTATAAACTTCAACGCCGTCAATAAACTTCTGATCAATAACAGTCATGCCGATTCTGAACGGATGAGCCTGAAAAACAATAAGATTATGCTCATCTGCAAAAGGTCTGAAATGCTCAGGATTTTCAAAATGAATCATGTCATGATTTTTAACAAAGTCTTCATCAAATCCGTAAACAAGATAATCGTTATCATTCTCAAGAAAACGAATTTCCATACCAAGAATTATATGGAAATTTTCATCTTCAAATTTTTTGGCAGCTCTGTAACCCGAGAGATATTTTTCAACCTGTTCTTCGTATGTACTGCCATGTCTTGAAAATTGAAGAACACTAACATGGTCGGTTATACAAAGACCGTTATATCCGAGTTCTTTATATCTTTTAACAATATCTTCAGCACAAACTCTGCTGCAGGAACTTGCTTCTTTGGTGTGAATATGTGTATCAAAAAGATATCCTTTCATTTTATCATCCTCCTTGCTTTATTATATATCTTTGAATTTGAATATTCAATAGAAATTTTTATCTTTTCCCGTAAATGACAAATTTCATACATCATCAAAGTTATACTTAATATCAACATGGGGTGATGATTTGAAAACGGTTGTTTATGCCGACATTTTAATTTTTATCAATGTGATTGTAAACTACTTTTTATTGAAAGCCTGCGCATTGATAACAGGAAACAAAAGTAAAACGGCAAGAATTATTATTTCGTCATTTATCGGCGGTTTGTTTTCACTTTTGATTTATTTTGACAGCATTTCAAATACTGTTTGTTTCTTGATTAAAGCCCTGTTTATGACAATAATGATTTTAATTGCATTCAGAATCAGATCATTTAAATACTTTTTAAAAATCTTTATTTCATTCTTTCTGGTAAATATAATTTTTGGCGGAATAATGCTTATAATCAACATACTTCTGATTCCTGAATCAGGATTATACAACAACGGAATAATATATTTTGATGTTGATATTTTTTCATTAA
>JAZRJH010000100.1:0-4577 GCA_045645685.1 Acutalibacteraceae bacterium | reverse complement strand
CGTTGAAATATTCCCCGAAGCATTAAAAGAACTTGAACAGGATTGAATTATGAAAAAGATAACACAAGTTGTTGCCGCATTAATCAGAAACGGCGATAAATTCATGATTTTTCAGCGACCTGCTTCCAAAACCCGTGCATTTCAATGGGAGTTTGTGGGCGGAAAAGTCGAAGAAGGCGAAACCCTTGAACAGGGTCTTATCCGTGAGTGCATTGAAGAAATCGGTGTAAAAATCAGGGTCGGTGATATATTTATGGAAGTTGACCATACCTATCCCGATATTGATATTCATCTCACTCTTTTCAATGCGGAAATTGAATCGGGAGAAGTTCAGATGATTGAACATAACGATATCCGATGCATAACTCCCGACGAAATTGACGATTATGTTTTCTGCCCTGCAGATGACGAAATTCTCAGGAAAATCAAAAAAGAATTTTAAGGATGATTGCCATGATATTTGAAAAAGCGCAGCTCAGAGCCAAAGAACTCCGTGATTTGCTTAATTATCATATCCACAAATATTATGTTGAAGATAATCCCGAGATAGGGGATTATGAATACGATATGCTTCAGCGTGAACTTGCCGAAATCGAAAAGGAATATCCCGAACTCATAACTCCCGATTCTCCCACACAGAGAGTCGGCGGAAGTGCGGACGGACTTTTTGAACCCGTTGTTCATGCCGTGCCTCTTGAAAGTCTTCAGGATGCATTCAGTATTGACGAAGTCAGAGCTTTTGACGAAAGAGTCAAGTCTGTTTATTCCGATGCCGAATATGTTGTTGAACCTAAAATTGACGGTCTTTCCGTTGCTCTTGAATATGAAAACGGCGTGTTTGTCAGGGGTTCAACCCGTGGTGACGGTATCACGGGCGAAAATGTAACCGCCAATCTCAGAACCGTAAATTCAATTCCGCTCAGACTCAAAGAAGATGTCACGATTGAAGTCAGGGGCGAAGTTTATATGCCCAAAAAAGTTTTTGCTTCTCTTGTTGAAGAGCAGGAACTCAGCGGTGAAAAGACATTTAAAAACCCCAGAAATGCTGCTGCGGGTTCGCTTCGTCAGAAAAATCCGAAGATAACAGCTTCAAGAAATCTTGATATTTTTGTTTTTAGTATTCAGCAATATCAGGGTGAAGGAATCACAGGTCATAAGCAGTCGATTGATTTTCTTAAAACACTCGGTTTTAAAACAATTCCTTTCTATAATAAATTCAATAATATTGATGATGTAATTAATGAACTTGAAAGAATCGGCGAAATCCGTTCATCGCTTCCTTTTGATATTGACGGTGCGGTTATCAAAACCGATTCATTTGCACAGCGTGCCGAAATCGGAAGCACTTCAAAATTCCCCAAATGGGCACTTGCGTTCAAATATCCCCCCGAAGAAAAAGAAACAACACTCATTGATATAGAAGTTGCAGTCGGAAGAACAGGTGTGCTTACTCCCACGGCTGTTTTTGAACCCGTTCTTGTTGCAGGTTCAACAGTTTCAAGAGCAACTCTCCATAATCAGGATTTTATTAATGAAAAAGATATAAGACTTGGTGACAGAGTTGTAATCAGAAAAGCAGGGGATATCATTCCTGAAGTTATCAGGGTTGTTTCTCATGCCGAAAACAGCGAAAAATATCTTCTCCCGACTGTCTGTCCTTCATGCGGTGCAACCGTTATCCGTGAAGAAGATGAAGCGGCTGTCAGATGTGTTAATCCCGAATGTCCTGCTCAGCTTTTGCGCAATCTTATCCATTTCTGTTCAAGAGATGCAATGGATATCGAAGGCATGGGTGATGCCGTTCTTGAAAAGCTCGTTTCAAACGGTATGCTCACCAAAGCGAGTGATATCTATACGCTTAAAAAAGAAGATTTCATGACTCTTGAAGGATTCAAAGATAAATCGTCGCAGAATCTTGTTGATGCAATCGAAAAATCAAAGAATAATGATCTTTCAAAGCTCGTTTTTGCTCTCGGAATCCGTCACGTCGGTCAGAAAGCAGGAAAAGTTCTTGCTGAGCATTACGAATCCATGGAAAATCTCATGAATGCCGATGTTGAATCTGTTGCTTCAATTGAAGGCTTCGGCGGAATTATGGCGCAGAGTGTAGCTGATTATTTTTCGCTTGAACAAACAAAGCATGAGATTGAAGCACTTGCCGCTCTCGGGGTCAATATGGTTTCGCAAAAAGAAAAGATTGATAACCGATTTGAAGGCAAAACCTTTGTTCTCACAGGCACTTTGCCTACTTATTCCAGAAATGAAGCGAGCGGAATTATTGAAAAATTCGGCGGAAAAACAGCTTCTTCCGTTTCAAAGAAAACAAGCTATGTTCTCGCAGGCGAAGAAGCAGGCAGCAAGCTCGTTAAAGCGCAGTCGCTCGGTGTAACAATCATTTCCGAAGAAGAATTCAATGAGATGATAAAATAATGCTTGCAAATTAAATATATATATGATATATTATTTAAGATAATTAAACGCAGAGATCGGGAGAGTAAGTAAAATCCACTCACTAAAGAGAAAATCCGTCAGCGGCTGAGAGCGGATTGTGAAGTGTTTTACCGAAGTTCACCCGTTAGCGGTGGGGCTGAAATAACAGTAGGCTTCAACGGTTTCCCCGTTACGGAATAAGAGTGCATGGCAGATTTATGCCGTGAATCAGGGTGGTACCACGGATTTTATTCGTCCCTCGTCGTTTGACGGGGGATTTTTATTTTGTGAAAAATGAAAGGATTGATATAAATGTTTGAAAAAACCGCAGAATTAAAAAAGCTGTTTGAAGAAAAACTTTCGGCAGTAACCGCTACTTCCGAAATTGAACAGCTCAGAATTGAATTTCTCGGAAAAAAAGGTTCTGTTGCGGCTCTTATGCAGGAGCTTCGCAATGTTCCCAACGATCAGAAAAAAGAGGCAGGTCAGGCAATAAACGACACAAAGCAGTTTGTTGAAGGTGCAATTGCCGCAAAGCTCGAAGAACTCAAGGCTCTTGAAGAGCAGAAACTCATCGACAGCGCTGAAAGCTACGATGAATCAATGCCCACAGATGCAGGTCTCGGTTCATATCATCCCATTACTCTCACAAAGAGAAGAGTTGAAAATATCTTCCTGAGCATGGGATTTGCAATTGAAGATTATTCTGAAATCACAGATGACTACAACTGCTTTGAAGCTCTCAATATTCCCAAGCATCACCCTGCAAGAGATATGCAGGATACCTATTATCTCAGCTCGGGTCAGCTTCTCAAGACTCATACTTCCGCAGCACAGAATACAATTCTTCGCAAGTATGCAGCAAATCTTGAAAACGGCAACCCCATCAGAGCTATTTTCCCCGGCAGATGCTTCAGAAATGAAAAGATTGACGCTTGCCATGAAAACACATTCTTCCAGATGGAAGGTATCATGGTTGATAAGGATATCTCAATTTCAAACCTTATTTATTTTATGAAAACAATGCTCTCCGAAGTTTTCCAGAAGGATATCACAGTAAGACTCCGTCCCGGATTCTTCCCCTTCGTTGAACCCGGATTTGAGCTCGATATTCAGTGCACAATCTGTAAGGGTAAAGGCTGCCCCTCATGTAAGGATTCAGGTTGGCTTGAACTCTGCCCCTGCGGCATGATTCATCCCAATGTTCTCACAGCGGCAGGAATTGACCCCGAAAAATATATCGGTTTTGCATTCGGTCTCGGTATGACCCGTCTTGCAATGATGACCTATGGCATCAAGGATATCCGTGTGTTCAACAGCGGAAATCTTAAGTCACTCTCACAGTTTACTGCAAATTCATTCACCAGACCTGAAGAAAGCAAGGAGGCATAAGAAATGTTTGTATCAATTAACTGGATTAAAGATTATGTTGACCTTGACGGTCTGGATATCAAAAAACTTATCGAAAGTTTCACTCTCGCAACTGCAGAAGTTGAAGATATAATTGTTAAAGGTGAAGATATTCAGAATGTTGTTGTCGGTGAAATTCTTTCAGTTGAAAATCACCCCAATTCAAAGAAGCTTCATCTTCTCAAGGTTGATGCAGGCGAAAAGGTCTGCAATATCGTTTGCGGTGCACCCAACGTTGCTGTTGGTCAGAAAGTTGCTCTTGCACTTGCAGGCGGCAGAGTTTGCGGCGGTGAAATCAACATTGCAACCGTTGCAGGCTTTGAATCGGAAGGTATGTGCTGCTCCGAAAGAGAACTCGGTCTTAGTGATGAACACGCAGGCATTATGGAACTTGATCCTTCTCTTAAAAACGGCACAAACATCAAGGATATTTTCCCCATTGATGATATTATTTTTGAAGTTGATAACAAATCACTCACAAACCGCCCCGACCTCTGGGGACACTACGGTATTGCAAGAGAACTTGCTGCTCTTGCAGGCAGAGAACTCAAGCCTCTTGCAATGGGCGATCTTTCATATGACGGTGACGAAAAGGTTGATGTTAAAATCGGCAGAGAAGATCTTGTTTACAGATATTCATGCGTCAAGATGGATAACATCACAATGAATAAGAGCCCTCTCGAAATGAGAATCCGCCTTTATTACTGCGGAATGAGAGGCATCAATCTTCTTGCTGA
>JAZRJH010000099.1:0-4772 GCA_045645685.1 Acutalibacteraceae bacterium | reverse complement strand
GCAAGTGATTTTTATGCAATCTGCTTCTTCGGAAACGGTTGCGGAATAAGTTTTCTGAACAGCCGCCTGAATGTTGGCGCTTCTTCTGTCATCTGCTTCACCGAGCTGATTCCATGCATGAGCTTTCCATACTTCAACCTTGACGGGTTCAGAAAGCATTTCCTTTCCGCCGCAAAGCACGGATGAAATTCTGCCATAAGGCTTATCGAATGTATAAACAACATCTCCGCTTGCAATTTTAACATATCTGTTATCTTCTGTTACTGCAGGAAGATCGGCATTGAGAGTTGTTTTTTCTGTTTCAACAGACAAATCGAACTGAATCCAGCCTGTTTCGTAATCGGCTTCTGCCCATTTTCTGTCTGCTTTCTCGTGGAATGTGAGAGTAAGGAAGCAACAATCGCTTGCGGGCACATTTTCAAAAAGTGCATATTCCTTTGTGCCCTGGGGAGCAATGTCCGTATCGTCAATTCTGCCGCTCATGACACTTTCGCCGTTGACATCGAGAGACCATTTGATATACATATCGGAAAGATCTTCGAAATAGCGATAGTTTCTGACGGTAATCTTTCCGTTTTCATATTCAGCGCCGAACTGCTGATATCCCTTTTTCATATCGTAGAAACCGGGTCTGGGAGTTCTGTCAGCAAAAATCATGCCATCGATGCAGCAGGTTGAGTTATGGGGATAATCACCGAAATCTCCGCCGTAACGGTAACCTTTTCCGCCATTGACGGAAATTGCATGATCGGTCATTTCCCAGATGCATCCGCCCCAGATTGCGGGATACTTCTTGAACAAATCGCAATGAGCGTGAATATCGCCCGTTGTTAATGAACATACAAATTCGCAGAAATAGAAAGGTTTCTTTGAGTTCTTGTTCTGTGCATATTCTTCTGTGTATTCAAGAGAAGCATACATACGGCTTTCAACATCGGAAATATCGCTGAAGTTTTCGCCGATGGGAACAGCCTTGAATTCAAGATGAGCATTTTCATAGTGAATGATTGCTTCGGGTTCGCGGCTCTTTATGTACTGACCCATTGCTCTGTGGTTTTTGCCGCAGCCTGACTCGTTGCCGAGTGACCACATAATAACACAGGCATGGTTCTTATCTCTTTCAAAAAGACGCTGTGCACGGTCAACATAAGCAGGCTCCCAATCATCTTCGGTAGAAAGCATTGACCAGCGCATCCAATCCCATGTGTCACGGTATTCAAATCCCATGCCGTGAGTTTCGATATCTGCTTCATCAACAACCATAAGGCCGTATTCATCGCAAAGCTCAAGGAATTCGGGCGCATTGGGATAGTGGGATGTTCTGACCGTGTTGCAGTTACCCTGCTTGATGATGTGAACATCACGGAGCATATGCTCTCTGTCGCAATAATAACCCGTTTCAGGGTGAGAATCATGGCGATTGATGCCGTAAAGTTTGATGGGCTGATTATTCACATAAGCAACGTTGCCTCTGAACTCAATTTTCTTTATACCGATTTTGAAAGGAATAACTTCACCGTCAACGCTGATAAGAAGAGTATAAAGCTGCGGATTTTCGCTGTTCCAGAGAACGGGATTTTCGATTGTAAAATCAAGTTCGTTGCCCTTGAAAACAACTTCGCCGTCGGGTGAAATAAGCTTATATTCAAAGTTTTCATCGTCGCCGTACCAGAGAATATCTTTCACATAGATATCTGCGGATTTCATGTCATCCGAAAGGTCTGTCTTAATATAAATATCCTTGATATGTGTTGCGGATCTTTCGAGAATATATACTTCTCTGAAAATACCCGAAAGTCTGAAATAGTCCTGATCTTCAAGATAGCTGCCGTCGCACCATTTGACAACAACAACATCAATTGTATTCTCACCGTTCACGAGCTTATCTGTGATATCAATTTCGCTTGTGCAGTGAGTTACCTGGCTGTAAGCGCAGAACTCACCGTTGACATAGAGATAGAAGCATGATGAAACGCCTTCAAAATTGATATAATAGCTCTTGCCATCTTTCTTATCAACCGTGATTTTTCTGTTATAATGACCTGCAGGGTTTTCATCGGGAACATGAGGGGGATCAAGCGGGAAAGGATAGAAAAGATTGCTGTAAAGCGGAACATCATAGCCCTTGCCGAGTTCTGTCTGCCAGCACTTGGGCACGGGGATTGTATCATTGAACTCAACCTTAAGGAAATCCTCACCGATATCCTCGAATGAATTATAGAACTTAAAATTCCATTCGCCGCAAAGGCTCATGAAATAATCTGAATTTTCTCTTTTTCCCGAAAGAGCAGCTTCTTCGTTCTGATAAGGAATAAAATACGCTCTCGGGTCTTCACAGCCGATATGCAGACTGCTTAAGTCTTTATGGTATGCTTTAATCATCATAATTCCTCCTGATGAATGGATTATTAAGTAATTTATATCACAGAGATACCATTTTTTCAAGATAAAGAAGAAATATTTATGTTAAAAATCACAACAAATGATTACTTGAAATATTCTATACCATGGATTATACTTTAATATCAGGGAGATGATAAAAATGAATCAGAAGAACTTGCAAAAGCTTGCAATCTCGGCATTGCTGACTGCAATCGTATGCATAGCGACATACATTGTTAAAATTCCGTCGCCTGCAACAAACGGATATTTCAATCTCGGCGACTGCTTTGTGCTTCTCTCGGGATGGCTTCTCGGCCCTGTTTACGGAGCACTTGCGGCAGGCCTCGGCTCTGCTCTTGCAGACATTATTTCGGGATATATGCAGTATGCTCCTGCAACATTTGTTATCAAGGCACTCATGGCAATAGTTGCATATTTTGTTGCAAAAACAATTATCAGAAAGCCGTTAATCGGCAAAACGCTTGGCGGAATTGCTGCTGAAGCAATAATGGTGCTCGGATATTTCGGCTACGAAGCTGTTATTCTCGGCTACGGAATTGCAGCAGCAGGAAGCATTTTTTCGAACGTTATGCAAGGAATCGTGGGCATAATCGCAGGAATTGCGGTTACAACTGCAATTGAAAAGAACAAAACCATAAACTCATTTTTAAAGAGGTAATTATAATGCAGGATATTTTTAATCAGTCACAGCTTGCCGCAAAGGAACTCGTTGAAAAAGCAGCGCTCAAAAGCGGAGATGTTGTTGTTATCGGATGTTCAACAAGCGAAGTTATCGGCGAAAAAATCGGCACAAGCGGAACTGTTGAAGTTGCTCAGCAGATTTTCGACGGTCTTAACAGCGTTTTCTCCGAAAACGGAATTTTTATCGCCGCACAATGCTGCGAACATCTCAACAGAGCGATTATCATTGAAAGTGAAAAAGCAGATATGCTCGGACTTGAAAAAGTCTGCGTTGTTCCCCATCCCCGTGCAGGCGGTTCATTTGCAACTGCGGCATGGCACACAATGAAAAATCCTGCCGCCGTTGAAGAAATCAGGGCAGATGCAGGAATTGACATCGGATTCACTCTTATCGGTATGCATCTTAAAAGAGTTGCAGTTCCTTTAAGACTTGAAAACAATGTTATCGGCGAAGCAAAACTCAATGCCGCAAAAACAAGAGCAAAATACATCGGCGGCGAAAGAGCAAAATACGAATAAAATCAAGGCAGGATTCTGAATGAATCCTGCCTTTTCTTTTTAATAAAACATATCTTCGATAATATCGCGGACATGAATTGCATCAACATTTTCTTTGTTGAGCAAATCAACAAACGATTCTGCTTTTCGGATATCATCAGTAAAATCGCCGAAGTTTTCACTCTCGTTTGCAACTCCGTACAATACAAATTCTTCGCCGCCGATATATTTGCATTCCTTTGTCAAGGTATACATAGTTCACCTTCTCAATTCATAATTGCTCCATGTCGGAACATATTATAACCTTTTACAAACAAGTTTGCAAGAGAAATTTACAGTTTTTACCGAAAATTGGTAATTTTTGTTAAATATACCCAAAAGCCGACGACAGATTTGCACAATATGTATCATCGAATTCTCTTTTTTGACAAAAAAATACCGCAGACCGAAGTCTGCGGTAAAAATATTCTGATTATTCAACAGTAACTGTTCCGTCTTCGTCAACGGTAATCTTCATGCCGTCCTTAACATAATCAAGGAATTCCTGACCGAGACAGTCAACAGTAACCATGGGTTCGTCTGTCCAGACTGCTGCAAGAACTGCACCTGCGCAAGCGAGTGAGTCGATGTGCTCTGAGAAAAGCATGCAGGCGGGATTTCTCTTCATAGCATTTGCACAGTAGAGAACCATACCGCCGGTTGTTGAACCGATTGTCTGGGGAAGGCAGAGAGCGGTATTTACCATGGGCTTGCCGAAAAGATCAGCATTGTTCTGGTCGCCGCACTTTGCTTCTTTATCGCCGAACTGAAGAGCGTTCTGGAATGAGGCGAGAGTGTTGAAACCGCCGTGAGAAACGAGAGCGGATGCTGTGCATTTACCTGCAACAACGGGACGTCCTTTGAACTGTTTCATCTTACTTTGCCTCCTTTGTGATGATATCAAGAATCTCTTCGCTTCTGTAGTAGCGAGAAGTTGTGTATGTTCTGAGCTTGTTTGAGTTTGTGATAACGGGCATCTTCTTGCAAAGAGGATTGTTCATATACATAAGGGGGCAAATGTAGCTGAGGATAACGCCTGTTGCCTTAAGCTTTGCAGCATAGGGAGTTTTGTTGAATGCTTCAACAACTGCGGGTGCTGCGGTGAATACGGTGGGGATTGAAACCTTCTTAAGACCGTTCTTCTTAAGACC
>JAZRJH010000098.1:0-5550 GCA_045645685.1 Acutalibacteraceae bacterium | reverse complement strand
CAACATTCCATCTTACATCGTCGAAAAGATAGAATTCAAATTCGGGAAGAATCTTCATTTCGTCAGCAATGCCGCTGTCTTTCATATACTGAACGGCTGCCTTTATGATGTTTCTGGGATACTGTGCAAGAGGACGGTTTTCGGGAGAATCGATAATCATAGCATTACCTGTCATTGAAAGAGTGGGAATGCTGCAGAAGGGGTCGATAACTGCTGTGTCGGGGTCGGGGATAAATACCATGTCGCTCTTTTCAACAACAGCATAACCGTAGTTGGAAGCGTCAAAACCGATACCGCTCTTCATTGTGTCTTCAGAGAAGTTTTCTGCGGGGATAGTTACATGACGGTACTGACCGTTGATGTCTACCATCTTAAAGTCAACCATTTTAATATCGTTTTCTTTGATAATGTTCAGGATATCCTGAATGCTCTTTGCCATTGGAATCACTCCTTGCAAAATTTTTCGCTATAAATTATAGCAATATTTTATTTTTTCGTCAATAGTTGACAAAAATAAAATCATACTTGATTTATATGTTCTATTGTCTTATCAACAGCTTTTTCAATATCAACTGTACCGACGCCGAAAATTGAAGTGTGAATTTTGCAGTTAATCGGCTTCTTCCAGTATTCATCAATGCCGTCAATGGTATTTCTCATGCCGAGAACAGAGCCGACTGTTGCACCGTTGCAATCGGTATCAAATGCCATGCCGACGGCATAACAAATTGATTTTCCGAAATCGCCTTCACCGTAAAGAAGAGCGGCAGTAACTATCATTGCATTGGAAATTGTGTGGCACCAACCATGGTCCGTATGTTCATCATAATCGGAATGGATAATATTGAAACATTCATCATATGTAACGCCGTTTTTATAGCCGTCATAAATCTTCATAACAGCTTCATAAAGTCTTGAGGTTGAAGGAATCTGTGCCAGACCCCCGAGAATAATATCATCGATATTATCTGTAACTGCGGCGCATGAAATCATTGCAGCAGCAAACATTTCGCCGTAAATTCCGTTTTTGACATGGGAAATTCTTGCGTCTGCAAATGCCATTTCCGCGGCATCCTCGGGTTCACCGGGATTTATATATCCGAAGTAATCCCCTCTTATCTGCGCACCTATCCACTCACGGCAGACATTCTTATACATTGCTGAAGCGGGCGGTTCAATGCAGTTCATAAAATTGATATACGCAATTCTTTCAGCCGTAAAATATGATTGAACGGACTGATATTTCATCCATGCCGAAGCAACATCGTCCGAGTCAAAATCCCTGCCGTATTCCTCTATAATTTTCTGGGCAAGAACAACATAGTTCGTGTCGTCATCAACGGGCATACCGTCAACAGTATCGGCATATGCCTTGTTTCTGAGATAAAACTTATAGTGCGAGCAGACTTCATCTGTGATATCCGAGCTTAAAATATATCTGTGCATGGGATAGTTGCCCGTCTCCTTAAGAAGAGGGATAAGCTCGTTGCTTCGGATACACTCAACGGGTTTTCCGAGAAGACAACCTACAGCTCTTCCCATCCATGCACCGTGGATTTTTTTGCGAAGAGTTTCTTCATTGGGAATAACACAATCAAAATCATGGGCTTTACGGAGTTTTTTGATTGCTTTCAGTTCACTCGGCTCATCATATTTATAATCCTTGCGGATTTTTGAGTTGATAACCATTTCATAAATAACATCGCTCATACGGGTTTTATATTCGCCGTTATCAAGCTCGGAAACCGCCTCAAAAATGCTCTTATATTTTTCAATATCAAGACCTTCTTCCATTGACTGAACATATTCTGTCATAAGGTCGGAGGGATATCTGTTGAAGCCGTCAACCTGATTATAATCGATTTTTATTTCTTTATCATAGATTTTTGCAAACACAAAAAAACACCTCATAAAAACCATACCGCAAAACCATTGCATTGTCAAGAAAAAACAAACCCGTTAAAAACAAAAAGACTGCAGAAAAATCCGCAGTCTTGATTTCAGTTATAAAGATATTTTTTCCACGAAATGAGTCTTGCAACAAACGATGCCGCAAAGAAAAAGATAAATCCTTCCGCACCGAAAAGTTCAACAGCGATAACAAAAACAGCCAACGGGCAGTTTGTGACTCCGCTGAGAAATGCAGTCATACCGATTGCAGCACCGAATTCAGTCGACAAACCGAACACGGGTGACAAAGCGCCGCCGAGAGTTGAACCGATGAACAATGACGGAACAATTTCTCCGCCTCTGAATCCCGACGAAACCGTTATCACGGTAAAAATTATTTTAAGCAGAAAAGCCTCGGGTTTTACAACGCCTTCTTCAAATATGTGTTCTATAATACCGATACCGCCGCCGTTATAATCCGTTCCGAAAACAAGAGTGAGAATAATCACAATTCCCCCACCTGCAACAATTCTGACGAACGGATTTTTAATGAACTTGCCGAAAAGCTTTTCTCCGCCGTGAAGCAGATAACAGAATATAAGAGCAACCGCCGCAACAATTGCGGAGATAATCAGGGTTTTTGCCGAAACGGCAAAACCGAAATCGGGAATTGCGCCGACTTCAAATCTTTCGGGCTTTGCACCCAGAAAAACAGAAATGATATTTGCAATTATGCTTGAAATCAGAGCGGGAATTGCCGCCGATATCATTACTTTTTTAACCAAAACAACTTCAAGAGCAAAAATCCATGCTCCGAAAGGCGTACCGAATGCGGCAGAAAACAACGCCGCCATGCCGCAGACCGTATAAACAGAACGCTTATCATCATCTGCACGGGTAACTTTTGATACTGCTTCGGAAACGGTGCTTCCTATCTGAAGCGCCGCACCTTCCTTGCCTGCCGAACCGCCGAAAAGATGGGTTATAACCGTTGATATAAAAATAACGGGAAGAAGCAGAATCGGTACTGCGCCCTTGCCCCTTGCGGATTCAAGGATACTGACCGTGCCGATACCTTCTGTTTTTGTAAGTTTATAAAGACCGACGGCAGCAAGTCCGCCGAGCGGAAGCAGATAAACAATCCAAATGTTTTCACTTCTGAATTCCGTTACAAATTCTATGCTTCGCACAAAGAATGCACCGATAACACCACACAAGGCACCGATGATTGATGCCGATAAAAGAATAACCGATATATCCTTTGCCGTTTTTTTAAAATTAAATGTTTTGCCTGATGAAATGCTCACATTTACACCTTAATTTCTGAGAATTAATCTTCGATTGAAATCATCTGATGAATATCAACCTTCGGCACAACAAATTCCGCTCTGCCGTTATTATATTCAAAATCAAGCTCTTTTCCTTCGGGAACAAGAGTAACTTTTGAAGGTTCGGATTCACATCTGACACTGCACTTTACATCATAAAGCGGAACTGTATCTTCGATTACTTCAGTCTTTGTGCCCCTGACTGTTGTGTGTGCAAAAAGAAGATGAAGAATGTTTCTCTTTTTCTCTTCCTGCCTTGTGTATGTCATAACCGCTCTGTCGGGAACATCCGCCGAAACAATGAAATCATTGCTCATCATTTTGTTGAGAACATGAGTGAAAAGTTCTTTGAAGCAAAGATGTCCGTGGCATGCATATGCAGTAAAAATATCCCATCCGATATAGGCGGCATTGCCTTTTACCGCAACTGCAGGGAAATTTTCTTCGGGATTATTCGGAGTATGAATATGGGAGCAGAAATGTTCCGCAGTTCTGTTGAAGTAGGGATTCTGCATATATGCTTCAATTTCGCAATCGTCGGCTTCAAATCTGAAGAAATCGCAGAGCATGACATATTCTGTTTTGCCGTTTACGGTTTCAAAACAAGGAACGAAATATGTGGGATTGAACTCGTTTTCGCCGATATGCTTTGCGCCGACATCAAGAATGAACTCGCCGTTTCTGACAAGAGACATACCGCTTGCAATAACCTTCCCGCCGTTATTCACATAATCCCTGATTTTTTTGATTGTTGCTTCGGATTTGATTGAAACATCAGGAAGAATAAGGAGCTTATAGTCCGAAAAATCCATTGTTTCATCGATGAAATTATAAAGACATTTATTTTCAAGAAGCATACGGTTTGCGCCGATATCGGCTTTGATATCACGATCGCCCGTAACAGCTTCGGCACTGAGCACGCCGATTTCGGCAACATTAATTGCGCCGTTAACCCACGGTTCTTTTTCTTCAACAAGAGAATACGCCTTTCCGATAAGACCGTAGGTTGACATATTCATTTCGCCGAGAGGATGCATCTGGTCGCCGATTGAACAACCCGCACCGTTTGCAATGCTCAATGAAGTTTCATAAATCAGAGCATTCGGATGCTTGAAGCCGCCGAATTCTCCCCAGCTATGATGGAATTTACCCGTCATGCCAAGAAAATCCGTGCCCTTGAGAGTGCGGACATAAGCCGCAGAAAGCGGAAAATGGTCATAACCCCAACCGCCCGTGGGAAGACTTTCAAGCTCAAGATGAGTGTTTGCTTTGATAAAACCGTAGTTACCTTTGGGAATGTGACCGCTGTTGTGGAAGATTGTGGTTGTGTCGCTGTATTTTCTGACAGCTGCATTTGTTGATTCGATATATTTTTTGAGAACAATATCAGCAAACTTCCATGCATCGTCTTCGTTATTGATATCAAGACCGAGAGCCTTCATATCCGCACGGCATTTTTCGCAGTAACAGATTCTGGGTGCAATGATATCAAGAAAAATTCCGCAGGGATTATATTTCTGCATCACTTCTTCAATCTGTGCACAAAGCAAGTCAAGATATCCCGTATTAAAACAAAGCACATGGAAATGCACTTCGTTGAAATATTCTTCATAATCCTTCGGGTCGGGGTCGGTACGCCAACGCCATTCAGGGTGTTTTACGAATTCCTTTTCGTCAAAACCTGCAGAAATATATACGGGCGCATTAACATTTATTTCTTTGCAGGCTTCAAGCTGTGCACCGAGCAAATCAAAATCAAGTTCAGGGTGCATTTCGTTGACTTCGGTAGGATGATATGACCATCCGTGATGGCATTTTGAGAAAACCGTTATAGAGTCAACATGACCGAGTTTCAGCGCCGCCTGAAACTGTTCTTTCGAAAACTTTTTGCCAACGGGCAAGGTGCCGTTTGTATGAAAATCAAGATGAACCTGTCTGTTTCTTATCATAACACTCACATCTCCGAATTATTGATTTAAAATATTCTATCACAGACCTGCAGATTTGTAAATAACGTGTTAAAACAAAAAACAGACCCGAAAAATCGGGTCTGCAAAATGTGAAATTACATCATTTCGGAAAGCTGAACGGGTCTGCCTTCTGCAACGGATTTCTTTGCTGCAAGAGCAACAAGGATTGAGTTAAGACCGTCTTCACCTGTTGTGGGAGTGGGCTTATCCTCGATAACAGCTTCTACAAACTGAAGCATTTCGTCTCTGAATGACTGCATATATCTTTCAAGGAAGAAATAGAGAGGCTTATCGGCAACAACGCCTTCCTCACCCATGAACACAACGTTAGTGGGAGTATCGTTTGAAGCAACGGCTGCACC
>JAZRJH010000097.1:0-11662 GCA_045645685.1 Acutalibacteraceae bacterium | reverse complement strand
CATTCTGCCTGCGGCATTTATTCTGGGGCAAATCGTAAACGCGGCAGTTGAACCACAAAAGAGCTTGTCACCGACTCCCGCCGCCTCCATAAGAGCGCATATACCCGGTCTGGGGCAATCATTCATCAATCGCAGACCGCGGCGCACCATTACGCGGTTTTCGCCTGTGAGCGAAACAACATCGCCGATGGTGCCCAAAGCAACCAAATCGCCGTATTCCTCAATCAGTATGTCGCCGTCATCACCCTCAAGAGCACAAACAAGCTTGAACGCAACGCCGACACCCGACATTTCCTTGAAAACGCTGGGACAGTCTGCACGGTGAGGGTCAACAACCGCATATGCATCGGGAAGAACATCGCCGACCTTGTGGTGATCCGTAACGATAAGCTCCATTCCCAGTTCCTTGACCCTGACGGCTTCCTCAACTGCGGAAACGCCGTTGTCAACGGTTACGATAAGTTTAACACCTCTGTCCGCAAGCTCCTCAACGGCGCCGATGTTAAGACCGTAGCCCTCGGTGAGCCTATCGGGTATGTAACGGATAACGTTTGCTCCCCTTGTTTCAAGATATGAATAAAGCAAAGCAGTTGCTGTTACGCCGTCGGCATCGTAATCGCCGAAAACGCAAATCATTTCAAAATCGTCGATTGCTCTGTTAATTCTTTCCGCCGCCTTGCCCATATCGGCAATGGAAAGCGGAGAAAGCGCGAGTGGAGCATCCGCATCAAAAAAATCGTTTATTTCATCTATATTGTCAAAGCCTCTGGAAGTAACAAGCAAAGCCGCAAAGGGGTCAATGCTCAATTCCTGAGCTATCTGCGCCGCCAAATCTTTGCTGCCTTTTGATACCAGCCATTTCTTGCGTCTCAAAATATAATCATCCTTTCAATATCATAGTATTATAACAGTTATATATCAAGAATGCAAGATTATTTTTATATATAACAAGCTTTGACAAACAACAAGACCGCACCTCTTGGCACGGTCATGATATTTTATCATTATTCAGTTTTGTTTTCCGCTCACAGCCGCTTGCCGAAATATTTAACAGACAATCTGTTTTGATTGCAGTTTGACAAGCTCTTTGCGGATAAATCTCGTTTTTATCCGAGTTCACTTTCAAAAACTGCTTAAATTATCTTTCGGTTTTTGCGGCTGCGAGCTGATGTTCTGCAAGGTACATCGGGTATCGCCGCCTTTCCTTATATTCACATGATTTTGACCTGTGACTTACATCTATGGTCAAGAGGAATTAACAAGATTTTCCTTTCTGAAATCAAATTTTTTAATGCATATCGCGATTTGTTTTTTCGGAATTTTTTGTTTTCTCTTGTTCCTTTCCTCGCCTTTAATATACCACGACTTTTGGCGTTTGTCAATAGTTTTTTCTCGAAAAGTTGAAAACTTTTATATATTTTTCACACATCGGGATTTCCTATTGACTACAAGCATTTTTGGAGTTAAAATATAAATACTTGGACAAAGAAAGGAATTAAATCCGATGAACAATGAAGAATATACACCCGATATCGTCAGCATTGTTGACGAAGAAGGAAAAGAGCATATTTTTGAAGAACTTGACAGAATCGAAACAGACAAGGGCAGATATGTTGCTCTTCTTCCCCTGCCTGAAACTCCCGACAAAATAACAGAAGATGATAATGAACTCATTATTCTCAAGGTTGAAGAAAGCGATGGCGAAACTTATCTTTGCCCCATCGAAGATGACGAAGAATTCAACGAAGTAGGCCAGGCATTTGAAGAAAGACTTGCTGAAATGTTTGATTTTGAAGAAGAATAAAATCAACTGACAAAGCAAAAATATAAACACCCTGCCTTGTGCGGTAATTTGCAGTCAATATGTAACCCAACACACAATAATAGGGAGCCTTGCTCCGATGGCGGATTGCAGACCTCCCGCTTTCAAGCGGACGAAGGGAGCGTGAAAACATTGGGCGGCACCCACCTGCTATAAGAGCAGGTTACAATCGGCTGCATTCGGCTTGGCGGGGTTATTCTATCCAAATTTATTTCATTCCGGAGGAATCATAGGTGCAAAAGCTTTTTAACGCTGATTTGCTTGATATAATACCTGTTGAAAGAGGTTTTGTTTATGCCTGCAGGGAAAAAACGCCCGAAGGTGACGAAGCCGTTGCTTTTTATATCTACAATCAGGAAATTGATATTTTTGAAAAAATCCCCGTGCTGACTTACATAAATGCAAAGTTCGGTGAAAACGGTGCGGTGATTGCACGTGCACTCGGTGATTTTGTAACCTGCACCATCGTCAGTTTATCAGGCAACACAACAGCCGCTTCTTATTCCGACGGAACGCTGAAAATCATTGATTCAAACGGAGAAACAATCAGAGAAAACAAAGTGGAATATCTTGACAATCCTGCTTGCTCACCTGCTCAGAACGGCATGGATTTATGGTTTGCCGTACCTGATTCAAATGCGATTATCAATTATTCCGTAAAACATGACAGAATAGAATTCCGTATCGGAAGCCCCAAGGAAAAAGCCTTCTGCCATCCCGTTGATGTTTCGGTTTATGATAACAAACTTTTTATCTGTAATGCAAACTCATATAAGATAAGAGCCATTGATTTCACCAACTATAACGTAACGGATTACTGTGTTTTCAACGAGCCTGTTTCAAAATATTTCAGGGTCAAGGACACCGAATATGCCGTTATGCGTTCCGGTGTTTACAGTTTATGATTTCACGCCTGCACTTCCGTGCAGGTTTTTTGTTTTTACAGACAGACCAATTGCAAAAAAACATTGATTTTTTAAATTTAGCATGCTATCATATTAAAGAAAAGAATAAATATGGAGGGATATCATGAAAACAGCACTCGAATACAGCAGCAGTTTTGATATCAAAAAACTCGGCAAATATGCAGTAAAGAACATCACCAGAATCTGCAATGAAATCGGTCCCCGTAAGCCCGGTTCACCCGAAGAACTCAAGGCTCAGGAGCTTATGGCAAAAGACCTTAAGAATTATTGCGATGATGTTCAGATTGAAGAATTCAAAGTTCACCGCCAGGCATTTATGGGATTCATTCCTTTCACAGTTGCCTGTGCAGTTGCAAGCGTATTTACATATGCATTTGCAAACCCCGTTATTTCACTCATTCTTGTTGTTCTCGGATTCATCCCCCTGCTTCTTGAATTCGTAATGTACAAACAGTTTATCGACCCCCTTTTCATCGGTCATCCCAGCCACAACGTTATCGCAAAAAGAGCTCCCAAGGGCGAACTCAAAAAGCGTTTCATCATTGTCGGCCATGCAGACAGCCAGTTTGAATGGACTCTCAACTACCTTCTCGGCGGCGTTGGCATGAAGCTCGTTCTTATCCCCGCTGTTGTCGGTCTTGTTGCAGACCTTATCATTGCAATCATCGGTATCATCTGCGCAGGCACAAGCGGTGCTCTTGAAGCTGCCGAACCCCGTTGGCTCATGATTCTCGGCTTTGTTGTGGGTTGTATTTTTATCCCCTTCCAGCTTGGTTTCCTTTTCTTCCAGAGCTACACAAAGAGCGTTCCCGGTGCAAACGACAACCTTACAGGTTGCTATGTCGGCATGGCTGTTGCAAAGGCAATGGCTGACACCGACACAAGACTCGAAAACACCGAGCTTGTTGTTATCTGCTCAGGCTCCGAAGAAGCAGGTCTTCGCGGCGCAAAGGCTTATGTAAAGGCTCACGAAAAAGAACTCAAGGAAGTTGAAACCTGCGTAATCGGTGCAGACACCTTCCGCGATCTTGACACAATGGCTGTTTATGACAGAGACCTCAGCGGTACTCTTCAGCATCATTGGGGTGCAAAACACCTTGTTCAGAACGCGGGCAAAAACTGCGGTTACGATCTCAAGTTTGAATCAATTTATATCGGCGCTTGCGATGCTGCGGCATTCACTCAGAAAGGTATCCCTGCAACAGGATTTGCAGCTATGGATCCCACTCCTCCCCGTTACTACCACACAAGACTTGACAATGCAGATGCACTTGTTCCCGAAGCAATTGAAGCAGGTATCGAAGTTATGCTCGAAGCTGCCTGCATGTATGACAAGGAAGGTCTTCCCACCAAATAATCAAAGTAATTATCACCAAAAAACCGCCGTTATTTTCGGCGGTTTTTTTATTGAAATTTATATTTTATTTTGATATTATAATTCTGTATTCTTTTAAAAAGAGGTGTTTTTATGCGCACAATCAAACCCGGCGTGCTTAGAGATATGCACAAACAGCTTGCTAAGTATGCATTTCTCTATAAACTCAACATTCCCGTTTGGGAATACACAAGAGGAATGTTCCTTGGCGGCAAATACGAAATGGAAAATTTCAAGGGCGAAATCAAAAGCGGCGATTATTGGTACGCTGAATATGACTCAGCTCATTTCTTTAAAGCAAGCATAACCATCCCCGAAGAAATGGACGGCAAAGAAATCAGAGCAAAGCTTCAGGTTGGCGGCGAAGCTCTCGTTAAACTCAACGGCAAGTATGTTTCGGGTGCAACAACAAGAGACAATATTCCCGACAGAACAGAAGTTTCTCTCGGTGTTCATAATGCAGGCGAAGTTCTCAACTTTGAAATCGAAGCAACCTGCGACTCAATGTATTTCTGCGATGCCGCTATGGACGGCGCAAAATATCAGGAATGCCACATGGGCGACACATTTATTTTTGTTGCTGACGAAGACTGCGAAGGTTATTTCTTTGATATAATGGTCGGCTTTGAAGCTCTTGAATTTATCAAAGACGAACACATCAAAGCAAAGGTTTACGCCGCTATTGATGACAGCCTTCACATTGTTGACTATGACTTTGACGAAGAACAGGTAAGAAAATCTATTGCCGAAGCAAGAAAATATTATCTTTCAAAAATCGCCGAAATTGATTGGGCAGCACAGAGCAAAATCATTCTTACCGGTCACAGCCACATCGACGTTGCATGGCTCTGGAGAATTCAGGAAAGCATTCGCAAGAGTGCAAGAACATTCATGAATGTTACATCTCTTATGGATGTTTATCCCGACATGACCTTCGGTCAGAGTCAGGCTGTACTCTATCAGATGATGAAAGACCATTATCCCGAAATCTATGAAAAGATGAAGGAAAAGGTTGCAAATAATCAGTGGGACATCTGCGGCAACGTCTGGGTTGAAGCAGATACAAACCTTGCTTCAGGTGAAGCTCTTATCCGTCAGGTGCTCTACGGCACAGAATTCTTCAAGAAGGAATTCGGCAAAGTTTCAAAAACATACTGGCTTCCCGACTGCTTCGGCTTTACATGGGCTCTTCCCCAGATTATCAAGGGATGCGGCATGGAAAACTTCATCACTTCAAAGCTCAGCTATAACGACACAAACAAGTTCCCCTACAGTATGTTCATGTGGCAGGGCAACAACGGCGACAGAGTAAATGCACATCTTCTCCGCCCCGCATACAACTGCACATATAACATCTGGGAACTCATGACATTTGACAACGAATGCAACAACAAGAGCGAGTTCAACGTTTCCATGGGTATGTACGGCTACGGTGACGGCGGCGGCGGTCCGACAAGAGAAATGATGGAAAGAGGCAAGCGTCTTCGCAATTTCCCCGGTCTGCCCAAAACAGAAATCGGCCATGTTGACGAATTCTTTGAGCATTATCACGGCATTGAAGACGAGCTTCCCGTATGGAACGGCGAAATGTTCTATGAAAACCACAGAGGTACATTCACAAGCCAGGCATTCGTCAAAAAGAACAACCGTAAGGGCGAATACCTCTTCACAAGAGGCGAAATGCTTTCTGTATTTGCAGAGAAATTCCTCGGCAAGGAATATCCGAAGGAAGAAATCGAAAAAGGCTGGAGAATCCTTATGACTAACCAGTTCCACGATATTCTTCCCGGCTCATCAATCCACGAAGTTTTTGAAGACTGCCGCAAGGATTATGCCGTAATGAACAAAATCGGCGAAGATATCTATAACGGCGCTCTCAAAGCTCTTTCAGGTGCTGTTACTGCCGACAAGAACAGCATCACCGTCTGGAACCTTACCAACGCAAGAAGCTATGAACCCATCGAAGTTGAAGGCGTTCCCGCAGGCATGTATGTTGCAACGGCAGACGGACTTTCACTCCCCTGCGCTTATATCGGCGGCAAGTTCACATTCCTTCCCGATGAACTTGAACCCATGAGCTGCAAAACCTTCGTTCTTAAAGAAGGCGAATGCATCTACTCACCCGTTGATGTCAGCGAAAGTGTTCTTGAAAACGCTGTTCTTCGTGTTGAATTTGATGAAAACGGTGCAATCACAAGCATTTACGATAAACTCAATGAACGAGAAAGCCTTGACGGCAGAGGTAATATTCTTACAATCAGCCTTGACAAGTGCATCCACGAAACCGCTTGGAACCTTGAACTCAACTATCTCAAAAAGATGTGGGAACTCAAAGCAGAAAGCATTGAAGTTGTTGAAAGCAACGCTGTGAGAGGCGTTATCAGAGCAACATATAAATTCAACAAATCAACAATCACTCAGGATGTTATCCTTTATCAGAACGGCGAAAGCGTTGTGTTTGACACAACAGTTGACTGGCACGAAAGCGACAAGGTTCTCAAGGCAGGATTTGATGTTTCCGTTATCGATACCGATGCAACATACGATATCGCTCACGGCGCAATCAAGAGACCCACTCATTGGAACACAAGCTTTGACCTTACCCGTTTTGAAGTTGCCGCTCACAAATGGGCTGACCTTTCAGAAGGCGGTTACGGCTGCAGTATTATCAACGATTGCAAATACGGTTATGATATTCACAACAGCCACATGAGAATCACTCTCATGCGTGCACCTACCTGCCCCGACAGAACAGGTGACCACGGTATCAACACTTTCAAATATGCATTCCATCCCCATGCAGAAGACTGGAGATATGACACCGTTCAGCAGGCTATCGCATTCAATGTTCCCCCTGTTGCCGTTTACAATTCAGAAGCAACAGAAGGCGTTCTCGGCGCTGACACCTGCTTTGTTACCGCTCTTGAAGACAACGTTGCAATCGACTGTATCAAGAAAGCTCAGGACGGCAGAGGCTATATCATCCGCGTTGTTGAAGAAGAACAGAGAAGAGGTCTTCGTTCACTAAAACTCGGATTTGATATTGAAAAGGTTTATGAATGCAACATGATTGAAGAAGATAAGGAAGAAATTTCCGTCATCGACAATGAATTTGAATTCATGCTCAAGCCTTTTGAAGTCAAAACATTCCGCGTAATCTAACAAAAAACCGCCGAAGTTCAGATGAACCTCGGCGGTGCTTTTTATTTATAAACAAACTCGTAAACTTTTGCCCATGAGCGGACTCTCTTGGCATTATATTTCTTGGGCATCATTGCGCAGGCGGCAACTGCCTTACCCATTCTGACACCGCAAGCGATAATCTTCTTAAGAAGCTCAGGATCCTGACAAACCTGCTTTGCCTGATTAACGAGCGCTCTCGGATCAATGTTCATACTTCCGAGACCTGTGAAATCCGCACCGATTGTCATCATATCTTCATTAAGAATACCGTTATCCATAACATAATCCACTTCTTCGGGAGTGAGGCTGAGAAGAAGAAGTTTTCCGCAGGCAAGAGGTGCAAGACCTGCACCGAGTTCTTTATAGTATCCCTGCTGATATTTCCAGAGTGTTTCGGCGGTGAAAGCCTGATTTTTGTCGGCAATAACTGCGTTTGCAAGAACTCTTGATGCCTTAAGGCAATTTGCAATACCCGAACCGATAAGGGGCACGGTCATGAATGCGCTGTCACCGATTGCGGCATAACCGTCTGCAACCATAATCGAAAGCGGCTGACGAACAGGGATTTCAACAAACTGGCCGCCACGAATAATTTCTGTTCCGAGTCTGGGATTTGTCTGACGGAGATAATCCGAAAATTTTTCAACATCTTCAATTGTAAAATCCTGAAAACGACCCATAAGAAGGTCTGTGTGATCATCTTCAGATGCAATCCAGTTGACGCCAAGTTCACCGCCTGCAAAAAGCATAACTTTGAATTTTGCTTCAACAGCTTCATCATTTGCCTTGTTGAAGAAAGCTCTGTAAATTGTGATTTTTTCGTTTCTTGCAACTTCTTTTTCGATTCCGAATTCATCGGGGAGATTTGTTCTCACGGGTGAATTCATGCCGCAGGAGTCAATAATAAGATCGCCGTAGATATCACCTTTGTCCGTTTTGATGCCGACAACTCTGCTTCCGAGAATGATGGGGCCGAGAACCTTATGCTCGTATTCGATTTTTACACCGCATTCAAGGGCGTGCTTTATAAAATGAGCATAGATATCTCTGCGCTCCATTTTGATTTCAAGTTTATCCTGAGGAACGTGCTGACGCAGACCCGTTCTCATTGAAGGGCCGAAAAACGTCATATCTTCCTTATATTCAAATTTATCTTTCGGAGGCATGGGCATTCCTGCAACCGCAAGTGCATCGGGTGCAAAGATATCAGTCCAGTCATAACCGAGTGTTCCCTCTTTTTTCTGTTCATAAACTGTTACATCAAATCCTGCTCTTGCAAGAATTGCGGCAACAGCTATACCGCCGTGACCAAGACCGGCTACAATTATTTTTTTGCCCATATCATCTCTCCTTGTGTGGATTTGTATACTATACTGAATATTTTATCATATGCCATTTTAAATATCAATGTGACAAATGTAACAGTTTGCACATCATAAAAAGCAGTCTGCACAAGCGTACAGACTGCTGAGTTTGTTTTATTTGAGAATTTCTTTTGCACTTGCGGCAAGACCTGCAAGACCCTGAAGATCGCTGGGGATAATAAGTTTGGTTGCCTGACCGTCAGCAGCGGCTTCAAATGCTTCAAGGCTCTTTATTGTGAGATAACCCTGACCGGGAGCTGCCTGATTGATAAGCTCGATAGCCTGAGCCCTTGCCTGTTCAACCTTAAGGATAGCTTCTGCTTCACCTTCAGCTTCACGGATTTTTGCTTCCTTGATAGCTTCTGCAGCAAGGATTGCGCTCTGCTTATCAGCTTCAGCGGCAAGAATCTTACTTTCTTTCTGACCTTCTGCAACAAGGATTTTACTTGCCTTTTCGCCTTCTGCGGTAAGGATGGATTCACGGCGCTGACGCTCTGCTTTCATCTGCTTTTCCATGGCATCCTGAATTTCCTTGGGAGGAAGAATGTTTTTAAGTTCAACTCTGTTAACCTTGATACCCCACGGGTCTGTTGCTTCATCAAGAATGCCCCTGATTTTTGCGTTGATAACATCTCTTGAAGTGAGAGTATGGTCAAGCTCCATTTCACCGATGATGTTACGAAGTGTTGTTGCCGTGAGATTTTCGATAGCAGAGATGGGTCTTTCAACGCCGTAAGCAAAAAGCTTGGGGTCTGTTATCTGGAAAAAGACAACGGTATCGATCTGCATTGTTACGTTATCCTTGGTGATAACAGGCTGGGGCGGGAAGTCAACAACCTGCTCCTTGAGTGAAACCTGCTTTGAGATTTTTTCGATAAAAGGAATTTTGATATGAAGACCTGTCTGCCATGTTGCGCTGTAAGCTCCGAGTCTTTCGATAACATACGCCTTTGACTGCGGAACAATTTTGATGTTGAGAACAACAATCAGAATGAGAAAAAGTGCAAGTAAAATCAAAACAAATCCGCCTAAGAATTCCATAATCATATCCTCCTGAATATTATTTATTTTCTGCTCTTACGATGAGCTTTACGCCTTCGATTTTTTCAACAATCACACGTTCATCCTTTTTTATCACCGAGCCGTCTGACGAGCGTGCAGTCCATGTGATTCCGTTAACATTCACCTGACCTCTGGCATCGATATTGACGATATCTTCGGTAACAACCGCCGTCTGACCTATACATCGGTCGGCATTGGTGGGTTGAACTGTTTTGTTGGTGATTTTTTTAACAAGAGGTCGGGTTGCAACAAGGGCAACAGCAGAAACTGCAATAAAGATAACCCATTGAAGCCATTGTTCAAGACCGCAAAGCTCTGCAACCAATGCAGCCGCCGCACCTGCGGCAAACCATATCGTTACAAGCTGGGCAGTTACCGCCTCTATGATAATCAGCACCACGAGCAGAACAATCCAGAAAATCAGCATAGCATATTCCATAAATTCTCCTCCTCTTCATATAGTTTTCAACATTACTGCTGATTTAATTACATTTTAGCACTTTTATCTAAAAAAAACAATAGTTTTATATTTACGGTGATGAATTTTACAATCCGTACACAAATAAATGTTGTTATTGAAAATTGTTTGTGATATACTTTCAATTAACAAAATCCCAGAAGGGAGAATTGATATGAACGAAATTTTCAGGGGTATTCCCCTGCCCGAAAAAGAAAACCCCATTGAATATTACTGCGCAAGGGGCGCATATATGCTCATTTACGATAACTGCACAAAGGAAGATTACGAAAAAGAATGTGCAGAAGCTGTGAAATGCGGATATTCGCTTTTTGACACGGTTGACATAAGGAGCAATTATCACAGAACTTTTTTCAAGGATATGATGCTCCATATCTATTTCTGCGAAAACGAAAAGAAACTTCGCATCGTTGCCGACCCGTCAACGGAAAGATACAACACCGCACCCGAAGACAAGGGTAATTTCTGCGAAACAACACTCTGGCAGTTTGAGGTTGACCATGCTCTTATTGACTGCGGAATGTGTTACATAGTCAGGTGCTCCGACGGAAGTTTCTTTGTTATCGACAGCGCTCATATGTACTCTGTCAATGACGATATCAGAATCATTGAATTTCTCACAAAAATAAACGGCGGAAAGAAGCCCGTTGTTGCAGGCTGGTATTTATCCCATGCGCATGAAGACCACATCGCAAAATTCCTTGATGTTGTTGAATATCACAAGAATGAACTCACCATCGAAAAAGTATATTATAATTTCCCCGATGCATATCACAGAGATTACAAATACTGGGGCGAATGCAATCTCGGAATGGCACTCCGTTTTGAAAGAGTGATGAACGAAAACCCCGACCTTAAGATAATCCATCTTCATACAGGTCAGCGTTTCTTTGTCCGCAATCTTGAATTTGTTACTCTCTGCACACACGAAGACGTTTATCCGACCGTATTCAGCGATTTCAACAACACATCAAGCGCACTTATGATGTTTGCAAACTCAAGCAAAGTTTTGTTCCCCGGTGACTGCTCTGCAGAGAGCGATAAAGTTCTCGTTGGCAGATACGGAGATTATCTTAAGTGCGATGTTGTTCAGATGTCGCATCACGGTCATTCAGGCACATCTCCCGAATTCTACCGCCTTGCCGATGCGGAATGCGTTTTGTTCCCGATAACGGAAATCAAATTCTACGAAGAACTTCCGAGACAGGAATCAAACAGAGTAGCAATGGATATAGCCAAGGAATATTACATCGCTTCAAACGGCACGGTTGAAATTCCTCTGCCCTATGTTTACGGACAGACAAAGGTTCTGCCCGATGAAACATTTGAAGATTTCAACGGAATTTTCAATCTCTGGAGCTATGAATACACGGATGAATATAAAGAAAAACTTTATAAAGAGTTTCTTGAAAGAAGTAAGAAATAAGAAAAGAACCCACCGATTTGGTGGGT
>JAZRJH010000096.1:0-11284 GCA_045645685.1 Acutalibacteraceae bacterium | reverse complement strand
GATGGTTGCTCTTTCGGGAACTGAAAGTGTTTTTACACCTTCGCCGCCGTATTCGATGATTTTGCCAACGCCGCCCTTAACGCTCATGATGCGAAGAACTTCAAGGATGATGTCCTTTGCGCCGACCCAGGGTGAAAGTTTGCCTGAAAGGCGAACGAGTGTCATCTTGGGCATTGTTGTGTAGTATGTACCGCCACCCATTGCAACAGCAACGTCAAGGCCGCCTGCGCCGATAGCAAGCATACCGATACCGCCGCCTGTGGGTGTATGGCTGTCTGAACCGATAAGAGTCTTACCGGGTTTGCCGAATCTTTCAAGATGAAGCTGATGGCAGATACCGTTGCCGGGCTTTGAGAAAAGAAGACCTCTTTTCTTTGCAACGCTCTGAATGAATCTGTGGTCATCCGCATTTTCAAAACCGTTCTGAAGAGTATTGTGGTCGATATATGAAACAGAAAGCTCTGTGCGTACTCTTTCAACGCCCATTGCTTCAAATTCAAGATATGCCATGGTACCTGTTGCATCCTGAGTGAGAGTCTGGTCAATTTTAAGACCGATTTCGGTACCGGGTATCATTTCGCCGCTGACAAGATGGCTCTTGATCAGTTTCTGGCCTATTGTCATTCCCATTGTACATCCTCCTGTTTATTAAAAACAATAATATATAATTTTATGACAACAACAGCAGTTTGTCAAGTGAAAACAGTTGTTTTATAAACTAAATTGTGATAAAATAATCTGTATGAAAGGAATGATTCTATGCATAAAGTGATTTGTATGGTTTTGTCGGGCATAATTGCGATGATTTCCGTTTTCGGCATAGACCTTCGCCCTGTGGAAACAGGTATAAATGAAATTGCCTGCACACTTCGCAACCTCAAAAGCGGAGAAACTGTCTGTGAGTTTGATATGCAGGAAATAAATACTGTTGAAATAACCTTTTCAGATGAAGTATCGGCGAATGTCAGAATAACGGCAGACGGGGAAGAAATATACAACCGCACATCAAGGGACATTTATCGCTTCTGTGCATTTGAAACAGTGAAAACCGATTCGCTTGTTATCGAATGCGGTGCGGATATAAAATCTCTCACCGTGAGCAGAAAAACAAGCAATATCAAGGATTTCAGGGTGACTTCATATTTTGTTGCAAGCGGAATTCAGGACAGCGGAAGCATTGACCCTAAATGCTTTGATGTTATTACGGATGCCATCATTTTCGGATGTGTTACCTTTGATAAGAACGGCGATATTTCTGTGGATGAACAGCTTCTTGTAAATGCTTTTAACAGCATAAAAAATGCAGTCGGCGAAAGAAAAACAAATATTTATTTCAATGTTCTCGGACCCGGAAGCGACTCGGGTGTTTCCGACTGGAATGAACAGATGGCGAGTCAAGGTAAAAACCACTCTGCCGCATTCAAAACCGGAAAACTTGAAAATGGATTTGCGGATATAATCGAAAAATACGGTTTTGACGGCATCTTCTTCGACTATGAATATCCCATAAAAAATAAGTATTGGCGTGATTTCGGTAACTTCATCATAAAACTTGATAAAGCTACCGATAAAAAAATCGGAATTGCCGTTTCAGAGTGGGATATTGGCATAAGTTATAAGGCTCTTCAATGCGTTGATATGATTGAGCTTATGCAGTATGACCTTTTTGATTCCGAAGGAAATCATTCTTCGTTTTCAAAGGCGGTAAGCGGTTTTGAAGCGGCGGAAAAGCTTCTTATTCCGAGAAATAAACTTGACCTCGGCGTGCCTTTTTACGGCAGACCTGATAATTCGGGGGGCTTCTGGCCTTCATATGATGCCTATGCCGATAAACTCGGAAAGAACACTGATTTTGCCGAAACCGAATACGGAAAGGCATATTTCAATTCGTGGCAGACCGTATATGATAAAACCGCATATGCAGTCAGCCGTGGAATGGGTGGTATGATGGTATGGCACTATATATGTGATGTTGACTATGAAAACGAGCTTTCTCTTTTTGGAGCAATGCGTGACTGCATAAACGACAGAATTGCCTGAATTTTGCTCTAAAATTGGTTTTAACTGTTGACTTTTTTCTTTGATATGTTATACTTAATAAAGTAATGTTGAAAGGAAATAGTCATGAGTTTTACTGTTAAAGGATGCAAAAAACACGGTAATGATATGCCCGTAGATATTTCTGTTTCAGGCGGCGTTTTCGGCGGTGCTTCGGATACTGTTTTTCAATTTCATAATTGTATTGTTTTTCCCGGCTTTATTGATGTTCATGTTCATCTCAGAGAGCCGGGATTTTCTTATAAAGAAACGGTTGAAACAGGGACAAAAGCGTGCGCAAGAGGTGGATATACAACTGTCTGCTCAATGCCCAACCTCAACCCTGTTCCCGATAACGAAGATAATCTTAATGCCCAGCTTGAACTGATAAACAACAGCGCTGTTATGAACGTCAGACCTTACGGTTCAATAACTGTCGGTCAGAACGGAGAAGAGCTTTCCGATATGGATGCAATGGCAAAGAATGTCTGCGCTTTTTCCGATGACGGCAAGGGTGTTCAGGGTGACGAAATGATGAGAGCTGCAATGCTCAAAGCAAAGTCTCTTGGCAAAATGATAGTTGCTCATTGCGAAGATAATTCGCTTCTTGAAGGCGGATATATCCACAAAGGCAAGTATGCTGAAGAACACGGTCACAGAGGAATCTGCTCCGAAAGTGAATGGAAACCCATCGAGCGTGACCTTAAACTCGCAAAAGAAACAGGCTGTGCATATCATGTATGCCATATTTCAACCAAAGAAAGCGTTGAGCTTATCAGAAAAGCAAAGGCTGAAGGCGTTGATGTGACTTGCGAAACCGCACCGCACTATCTTATTCTCAGCGATAAGGATTTGCAGGAGCACGGCAGATTCAAAATGAATCCTCCGCTTCGTGACGAAAGCGACAGACTTGCTCTTATCGAAGGCATTATTGACGGCACAATCGATATGATTGCAACAGACCATGCGCCCCATTCGGCAGAAGAAAAGGGCAGGGGTCTTGAAAAGAGTGCAATGGGAATAGTCGGAATCGAAACTGCATTCCCTCTGCTTTATACTTATCTTGTTAAAGAAAACATAATCACTCTTGATAAGTTGATTGAGCTTATGAGCATCAATCCCGCAAAGAGATTCGGATTCAACAGCTCGCTTGAAAACGGTATGCCCGCCGATTTCACGGTGTTTGATCTTGATAAAAAATACACAATCAACCCCGATGAATTCCTTTCAAAAGGAAGAGCAACTCCGTTTGAAGGATATGAAGTGTACGGCGAATGCCTTATGACTGTCTGCGGCGGCAAAATCGCATGGAAAAAGGAGAATGAATAATGAACAGAGGGATATATAAAATTCTCAGCAACAAACCTCTGACCAAGGATATATGGGAAATGAAGCTTGAAGGCGAAACATCCCATATTACTGCACCCGGTCAGTTTATCAACATTCAGCTTGACGGTTTTTATCTTCGCAGACCTATTTCAATCTGCGATTTTGATGATAAAACAGTAACAATCATTTATAAAGTTGTCGGTCACGGCACAGAAGCAATGGCGAAACTTGAAGAAGGTAAAAACCTTGATGTTCTTTGCGGTCTCGGTAACGGATTTGACACATTAAAGAGCGGCAAAAAAGCTGTTCTTATCGGCGGCGGCGTCGGTGTGCCTCCTATGTATAATCTCTGCAAAAAACTTCTTTCAGAAGGTAAGGAAGTAACTGTTATTCTCGGATTCAACACAAAAGACGAAATCTTCTACGAAGAAGAATTCAAGGCACTCGGTGCAAAGGTTTGTGTTTCAACCGTTGACGGTTCTTACGGCACAAAGGGTTTTGTAACCGATGTTCTTAAGGATATTGAATATGATTATTTCTTCACCTGCGGACCCATGCCCATGTTCAGAGCGATTGAAAAGATTGCCGCAACAAGCGGTCAGTACAGCTTTGAAGAAAGAATGGGATGCGGATTCGGTGCTTGCATGGGTTGTTCATGCAAAACCCAATACGGCTATAAGAGAATCTGCAGAGATGGCCCCGTGCTTGAAAGGGAGGAAATAATATGGTAAACACAAAAGTCAATCTTTGCGGAATCGAAATGGACAATCCGATTATTCCTGCTTCGGGCACATTCGGATTCGGCTATGAATTCGCAGAGCTTTACGATATCAACTGCCTCGGAACATTTTCGTTCAAAGGCACAACAAAAGACCCCCGTTTCGGTAACCCCACACCCCGTATTGCAGAGTGCGACAGCGGCATGATTAATGCTGTCGGACTTCAGAATCCCGGTGTTGAAAAAGTTATCAGCGAAGAGCTTCCCAAACTCGCAAAATGTTTCTCAAAACCCGTTATGGCGAATGTCAGCGGTTTTTCTCTTGAAGAATATGCTTACACCTGCGAAAAAATTGATAAAGAGGAGCAGGTCGGCTGGCTTGAAGTCAATATCAGCTGCCCCAATGTCCACGGCGGCGGAATGAGTTTCGGCACTTCACCTGAAGCTGCCGCAGAAGTTACAAAGGCTGTAAAAGCCGTAACAAAAAAACCGGTTATTATCAAACTTTCCCCGAATGTGACCGATATTGTTTCTATCGCAAAGGCTTGCGAAGAAGCAGGTGCAGACGGTGTGAGCTTAATCAATACTCTTCTCGGTATGAGAATTGACCTTAAAACAGGAAAACCCGTTATCGCAAACAAAATGGGCGGCTTTTCGGGTGCTGCGATAAAACCCGTCGGTATCAGAATGGTTTATCAGGTCAGTCAGGCTGTCAATATTCCTGTTATCGGTATGGGCGGCGTTTCAACCGCAGAGGATGTTATCGAATATATGATGGCAGGTGCAACGGCTGTTGAAGTCGGCGCGGCAAATCTTGTCAATCCTTATGTCTGCAAGGAAATCATAGATGACCTTCCTGCGGTCATGGCTAAATACGGTATTAAAAATTTAAATGATATAAAAGGATGTGCACACAATGGGTAAAGACGTAATTGTAGCATGTGACTTTGCTTCTGCTGAAGCAACGTTTGCATTTCTCGACAAATTTGAAGGCTGCACACGCAAGCCTTTCGTTAAAATCGCTATGGAGCTTTATTATGCAGAAGGCCCCGCAATTGTAAAAGAAATCAAAGCAAGAGGTCACAAGATTTTTCTTGATCTCAAACTTCACGATATCCCCAACACTGTCAAGAAGGCTATGGCTGTTCTATCAAACCTTGATGTTGATATCACCAACCTTCACGCTGCAGGTGCAACGGCAATGATGCAGGGTGCTCTTGAAGGTCTTACACGTCCTGACGGCACACGCCCGCTTCTTATTGCAGTTACACAGCTTACTTCAACCGATCAGGAAACTCTTGAGAGAGATATTCTTATCAACAAGCCCATCGACGAGGTTGTTATGTCCTATGCTGAAACAGCAAAGAATGCAGGTCTTGACGGTATCGTTTGTTCACCTCTTGAAGCAGGCAAGGTTCACGAGCGTTGCGGTGAAAAGTTCCTCACCATTACACCCGGTGTACGTTTTGCTGACGGTGACATCGGCGACCAGAAGCGTGTTATGACTCCTGCAGCTGCAAAGGAAATCGGTTCAGACTACATTGTTGTAGGTCGTCCCATCACAGCAGCAACAGACCCCGTTGCCGCTTACGAGCGTTGCGTTGCAGAATTTTGTGACTGATAAACAGAAAGATGAATTTTGAGATAAGGAGATAATACAATGGAAGCTTACAAAAGAGAGTTTATCGAATTCCTGCAGGGTGCAGGTGTTCTTAAGTTTGGCGATTTCACTGCAAAATCAGGCCGTAAAATTCCCTATTTTGTTAATGCAGGTATGATTAAGACCGGTGACCAGATTACCAAGATGGGCGAATTCTATGCCAAAGCTTATTTTGACAAGCTCGGCAAAAAAGAAGCTGTTCTCTACGGACCTGCTTACAAGGGTATTTCCCTTTCAATTTCAGCAGCTGTTGCACTTTCAAAGAATGGTCTCAATGTTCCCTTCTTCTTCAACCGTAAGGAAGTAAAGGACCATGGTGAAGGCGGCACATTCGTAGGTTATGTACCTGCTGAAGGTGAAGAAATTGTTATCATCGAGGATGTTATCACAGCAGGTACTGCTATCCGTGAATCAATGGAAATCCTCGGTAACCTTGACGGCACAAAAGTTATCGCTACATTCATTATGGTTGACCGTAAGGAAAAAGGTCAATCAGAAAAGGGTGCTATGCAGGAAATCGAAGAGCAGTTCGGCTTCCCCGTTTACTCTGTTGTTGATGTTTACGACATCATTGAGTACCTCGAAGAAGACCCTGCAAACGAGGAAAATGTTACCCGTATCAAAAACTACCTTGCTGTGAATGGAGCAAAATAAATGAAAAATCTTATGAACATCACCGATCTGGCCGTCGAAGAAATCGATGAGCTGGTTGCGGTTGCAGAGGATATTATTGCAAACCCCGTAAAGTACCGCGATAAGTGCAGATATAAAAAACTTGCAACTCTTTTCTTTGAACCTTCAACAAGAACCCGTCTCAGCTTTGAAGCTGCAATGTATGAACTCGGCGGTCAGGTGCTCGGATTTTCCGAGGCAAACTCATCGTCTGCCGCAAAAGGCGAAAGCGTTGCTGATACAGCAAGAACAGTAAGCTGTTATGCGGATATTATCGCAATGCGCCATCCCAAGGAAGGTGCGCCTCTTGTTGCTTCAATGGCATCGAGTGTTCCCATTATCAATGCAGGTGACGGCGGACACAACCACCCTACTCAGACGCTTACCGACCTTCTCACAATCAAGCGTGAAAAGGGCAGACTCAATAATCTGACAATCGGCTTCTGCGGTGACCTCAAGTTCGGCAGAACCGTTCATTCGCTTATTGAGGCTATGGCAAGATATACAGGCATCAGGGTTGTTCTTATCTCACCCGATGAGCTTAAGCTTCCCAGTTATCTCAAAAAGGAAACTCTTGATGCAAAGGGTATTGAATACCTTGAAACAACCAATCTTGAGGCTGTTATGCCAGAACTGGATATTCTTTATATGACCCGTGTTCAGAGAGAACGCTTCTTTAACGAAGAAGACTATCTTCGCCTGAAGGACAGCTATATTCTCACACCCGAAAAGCTTCAGAATGCAAAGAGTGATCTTGCAATTCTTCATCCTCTTCCGAGAGTCAACGAAATCCACACTTCTGTTGACGCAGACCCCAGAGCCTGTTATTTCAGACAGGTGCTTAACGGAAAATTCATCCGCATGGCTCTTATTCTTAAACTTCTGGAGGTAGAATAATGCATATAGATTCAATCAAGAACGGTGTTGTTATCGACCATATCCAGGCAGGCAAGAGCATGGAAATTTATAATCATCTTGAACTGGATAAACTGGATTGCACCGTTGCAATCATCAAGAATGTCCACAGCAAAAAGATGGGGCTTAAGGATATCATCAAAATTGATTCCGATATGCAGGTTGACCTTGATGTGCTCGGTTATATCGACCCTAATATCACAGTCAATATCATCAAAGACGGTGTCCGCTGCGAGAAGAAAAAACTCACTCTTCCTCAGCAGATTAAGGATGTTATCAAGTGCAAGAATCCCCGTTGCATAACAACAACCGAGCAGGATTTGCCCCATATTTTCAAGCTTACAGATTCCGCAACAAAAACATATCGCTGTATTTATTGCGAAACAAAAGCAAAATAAAAAACACGTCAAAACTCCCGATTTCTCGGGAGTTTTTTGTTGATATATATAAAGTAATGTGATATAATTATAATGTATAAATTTGACTTCAGGGAGATACTGATATGATTAAACACATTGTATGTTTCAAACTCAGGGATAACAGCCTTGCAGAATGTGAAAAGGCAAAGGAAGTTCTTCTTTCAATGCAGGGGAATGTGCCCCAGCTTCGCGGGATAACTGTAGGGATCGATTTTCTTCATTCTGAGCGTTCTTACGACCTTATTCTTGAAGTGCTTCTTGATGATGCCGATGCCCTTGAAAGCTATCAGAACGACCCCTATCATTGTTCTGTTGTCAAAACACATATGCACGCTGTCAGAGAATCAAGCGTTGCAATCGATTATGTTATTGAGGAGTAATCACCATGCAGTTACTTGAAATCAACAAAGAAAAATATATTGGTCAGGCAGACCCTTTTATTCTCGAATCCAACGGTAAATTCTATATTTATACAACAGGAAAAGACGGAATCTACGCTTATTCATCCGATAAACTCGCCGAGGGCTGGAAGTTTGAAGACAGAGTTTTTGAATACACAAAATCCGATGTTTATGACTACTGGGCACCGTCTGTTATTGAAATTGACGGCACATATTATATGTACTGCTCATTTGAGTTTGATGAAGACACACCCGACGAGGGCGGACATCATCAGGCAATGCATGTTTCATCGAGCAAAAATCCTCTCGGACCTTTTGAAAACCCGAAACAGCTTCTTCATCCCTTTTCAATTGATTCCCATGTTGTGAAGAATGAAAACGGACTGTTCATTTTCTATTCGACAAATGTTTTTGATGTTGAAAGACCGGGCACAATTATTGTTGTTGACCGACTTCTTGACCCTGAAACTCCCGAAGGAAAACCTGTTCCCGTTGTTACGCCTTCAATTGATGAAGAAATTTTCTGCAGAGACAGATATAAGAAGGGCACTCATTGGCACACAATTGAGGGTGCATTCTATTTTAAAGAAGGCGACTGGCAGTATGTTATGTACAGCGGTTCATGCTATGAAAACGAAACATATTTTATCGGCTATGCAAGAGCAAAAAGCGATGAAACAGACCTTACAAAGATAAAATTTGAGAAATATCCCGATGATAGAACATATGCTCCCGTTCTCAGAAGTAATGAATGGGAAGAAGGCACGGGTCATCATTCAATGATAAAGCATGACGGCGAATGGTATGCAATCTACCATGCAAGAAATGCCGAAGCAGACGGCCTCAACGGTGACAGAAGAAATGCAAGAATCTGCCGCCTTAATGTCAACGACGGAATTATTACCGCTGACAGAAAGCAGTTTGAATTATAATTCTTTGGGGTGAAAATATGGGTAAACTTAAGAAAAAGATATTCAGAACAGTCGGCAAGATAGTAAACTACGTTACCGCTGCAACATCTCAGGGCACTTCAGACGGTTCACTCGGCAAGGATTTTGTACCCGATAAGGATATGATTGCACTTTGCCGTGAAACAGGTGCCGAAGGTATCGTTATGCTCAAAAACAAAGACAATGTTCTTCCTATAACGGGAGACAGAGTTGTTTCTGTTTTCGGCAGAGTTCAGAATGATTATTTCTATGTCGGCTACGGTTCGGGCGGCGATGTTAAAGTGCCTTATAAGGTAAGTCTTATGAAAGGCCTGAGAAACAACGGCAAAATCAAGGTCAACGAACTCCTTGCAACAACATATGAAAAATGGGCTGAAGCCAATCCTGTTGATGACGGTTTCTGGGGTAACTGGCCCATGTGCTATGATGAAATGCCTGTTGATTTTTCAATGGCAAGAACAGCCGCTTCAATGTCCGACACCGCAATTGTTGTTATCGGTAGATCGGCAGGTGAGGACAGAGAAAACAAGCTCGAAAAAGGCAGTTATTATCTCACCGACACAGAAAAACAGCTTCTTGATTCCGTAACATCCGAATTCAAAAAGGTTGTTGTTCTTCTCAACTGCGGCGGCATAATGGATATGGCTGAAATTGATGTTTACGGTGACAAAATTTCTGCAATTCTTTATGTGTGGCAGTCAGGTATGGAAAGCGGCAACGCCATTGCCGATGTTCTTTCGGGCGATGTTTCACCAAGCGGAAAGCTGACCGATACAATCGCAAAAAGCTATGCCGATTATCCTTCAAGCAACGATTTCGGCGACAGAAAATATAATAACTACACCGAAGATATCTATGTAGGTTACAGAGCGTTTGAAACTTTTGCAAAGGACAAGGTGCTCTATCCCTTCGGATTTGGTCTCGGATATACAGAATTCTCCGTTGAAAATGTAGAATGCAAGTGCGACGGAAAAGCCCTTTCGGTGAGTGCGGATGTAAAAAATATCGGCGATTATGCAGGCAAGGAAGTTCTTCAGCTTTATTATGAAGCACCTTGCGGCAGACTCGGCAAGCCTGCAAGAGAGCTTGTCAGGTTTGCAAAAACAACCAAACTCATGCCTTCCGAAAGTGAAAGAATCAGTCTTTCATTCGATATTGAAGATATGTCATCCTATGACGATGAAAAAGAATTTGCCTATATTCTTGAAAAGGGTACATACAAAATCTATCTCGGAACTGATGTCAGATCAGCTTCTCTTTGCTGTGAATATGAGCAGGAAACAAGCCGCATAGTCAAGAGATATAAGCAGGTCTGTGCACCTGCAGAGAACTTTGACAAAATCAAGTTCATAAATGGTTCGGTGCAGAAAGTTCCCGTCACAACCGCAAAATATAATCTCAGGCAGATTATTCTTGATAATATTCCCGAAACACTTCTCCAGACGGGTGACAGGGGATATAAACTCGCTGATGTAAAAAGCGGAAAAATCACCATGCAGAAGTTTGTTGCTCAGCTTGATTTTGATGAGCTTGAAGCAATCAGCAGGGGCGACTATGTTATGAACAGTCCTCTCGGCGCTGCAGGTAATGCAGGTACATTCGGCGGTGTTCTTCCTTCGCTTCGCGAAAAGGGTGTCCCTGCAGTGACCACAACCGACGGGCCTTCGGGTATCAGAATCAATTCAGGTGCTTCGCTTCTTCCCAATGCTACAGAGCTTGCCTGCACATGGAATCCCGAACTCGTTGAAAAACTTTATTCGCTTGTCGGCAAAGAAATGATAAGAGTCGGTTCAGATATCCTTCTTGCTCCCGGTATGAATATTCATCGCAATCCTCTTTGCGGCAGAAACTTTGAATATTTTTCAGAAGATCCCTATGTAACAGGCGTTATGGCATCGGCATTCGTCAAGGGCGTTCAGTCTGCAGGCGTCTCCGCTTGTCCGAAGCACTTTGCCTGCAACAATCAGGAAACAAACAGAATCTATAACGATTCAAGAGTTTCAGAAAGAGCTCTTCGAGACATATATCTTAAAGGATTTGAAATCTGTGTAAAAACTTCAAATTCGCAGAATATAATGACATCCTATAACAAAATCAACGGTGTATGGGGTCATTATAACTATGAACTTTGCATCCGTATTCTCCGTGAAGAATGGGGATACACAGGCAACATTATGACTGAC
>JAZRJH010000095.1:0-7957 GCA_045645685.1 Acutalibacteraceae bacterium | reverse complement strand
TTTATTATTCGTTGATTACGGGGATGAAAGCGTTGTGAACTGCTTCAACCGCTTTGTCTGCATCCTTAACATCGATAAGAACGGAGATTTTGATTTCGCTTGTTGCGATCATCTGGATGTTTACATCTGATTCAAAGAGTGCTTCAAACATCTTTGCTGCGATACCGGGATGTGATTCCATACCTGCACCAACAACTGAAACCTTTGCAACGTCTGTGTCGCAGATGATTTCAAGACCTTCAAGAAGGTCGAGTGACTTGAGAGTTTCAACTGTATCGTCGAGCTTTGCCTTTGCAGTTGTGAATGCGATATCCTTTGTGTCGCCTCTGCCTACTGACTGAAGGATGATATCAACGTTAACATCCTTTGCTGCAAGCTTACCGAAGATTTTATATGCGATACCGGGAACGTTGGGAACACCGATGATTGATACACGGGCAACGTCTGTATCCTTTGTTACACCTCTTACGAGCATTTTTTCCATGTCTGCTACCTCCTTGACAATTGTGCCGGGCTTTCTTACAAGGCTTGAAAGAACCTCAAGCTTAACATTATATTTCTTTGCCATTTCTACCGAGCGGTTGTTGAGAACCTGTGCGCCGAGAGTTGCAAGTTCAAGCATTTCATCATAAGTGATTTCGTTAAGCTTGATTGCCCCCTTGATTTTTCTGGGGTCTGCGGTGTAAACGCCTTCAACGTCGGTGAAAATCTGGCAGCGGTCAGCGTGCATTGAAGCTGCAATTGCAACAGCACTCAGAAACGATATGGCGAGATAAACAGGATGCCTGAAACAAATCATTCCGTACATTACCGATACAAAATAAATCAGATTAACCGCAGGATGACAAAGCTCAAACCCTATTTTCATCCTCCAGCATCCCGTATTTCTGTTTTACTCTGTCAAGTTTTTCGAGAAGCGGTTTTCCGAAAACAAGCATCATAAGTGCGGTACAAAGCCCTTGACTTACATTCACGGGGAATCCCGATGCGAGAGATGCTGTTATTGTTGAAATGTTGATTTCGGGCATCATAATGAAAATATGTGAAGTGTCAAGCAGAGGTCCTATCCAGAATACGACTGCAAGGAATCCGAAGATTGCCATAATCCACGGCTTTTTTTGAATTTTGTTTTTGATAAACACAAAGCCTGCAAGCATTCCTCCTGCTCCGTAAGCTATCATCTGCCACGGCATATATGCACCCTGACCGTAAAAAAAGTTGCTTGCAAATGCCGTGATTGCACCAACAATAAATCCCGCTTCGGGTCCGAAAGCAATGCCCGTAAGCATAATTATTGCATATGCCGCTTTAAAATGAGGAATGGGAATTGCCGCTCTGCCGATTACCGCAAGGGCAATCATAACCGCAAGCACAACAAGCTCTCTTGCCTGCGGTTTTCTTTTTTCAAACATCATAAAGAACGGAAATGTAAGTTCGATGATGATAAGAACGCCCGTTATGTAGTAGCCTTTACCGGGAAGCTTATCTCCCAAAAACAAAGTCATAGGAATTAAAACAAGGAACACTATGAGCATTGCGATGTTTGATTTTTTCATTGTGCTCCTCCCTTGTTTTTTCTGTATAATTCAACAACGTTTTCAGCCGTAACGGCATTGGTGAATATGTGTTTACTCATACGGTTTGCGGCGGTGGTATAGAAACTGTTGCCGCCGAAGAATTTCTGCGGTGTGTCAGTTGTAAGCATCTGACCGTCGAAGAACATACTCACTCTGTCGGCATGTTTTGCACAGAACTCAACATCGTGTGACACCATAAGAATTGTTATGCCCTGACTTTTGAGTATGTTCAGAACGGTTGCAAACGTTTCTTTGAAGAAGCTGTCCATTCCCTTTGTCGGTTCATCGAGAAGAAGGATTTTCGGCTCGGTGAGAAGAATTTTTGCAAGGGCAACTCTCTGCTGTTCACCTCCTGATAAATCATAGGGATGATTATTCAGAAGTTCTGCAATTTGGCAGGTTTCTGCGATTTCACTTATCTTGTTTTTATCTTTCGTCATTTCCGAAAGTTCATCAATAACCTTGGTTTTTACAAACAGACTTTTCGGGTCTTGCGGAAGCATCGAAATGCAGTTTCTGAAAAGTTCACCCGATCTGAACTTGCTGACAGATTTACCGAAAACCTTGATTTTTCCACGGTAAGGTTTACAGATTCCGCAGATTGCTTTGAGTGTTGTGGATTTACCCGCACCGTTGCCGCCGACTATTGCCGAAATACTGCCGACGGGAATTTCAAGGCTTACACCTTTGAGAATATCGGGGGTGTCTTTTTCATATCTGAACCATAATTCTTTGAGCGACAGTGCAGGATTTTCAACATCTTCATCGATATTACCGTAAGGCATTTCTTTGATTTCGGGTTCGGTTTCAAATTCTTTACTGAGCCAACTTCTGCCTTCTCTGACGGTCAGAGGGCAGTCTCCGTTGTTTTTTGTATTATAGAAAACACGAACGGGTGTGGGCATAGCGGTGAACATGGGATTGTTTTGCTCATAGAGAAGTCTGCCGATATTTCTCGGTGTATCATCAGCAATGATTCTGCCCGAATCCATAACAATCGCTCTGTCTGCATAAGGAAAAATATCCTCAAGACGGTGTTCGGTTATGATGACGGTTGTGCCGAGTTCGGTGTTGATTTTACGAACTGTATTAAGAAAATCAGACGCCGCAATGGGGTCAAGCTGACTTGTGGGTTCATCCAGAATAAGCACTTCGGGTTGCATCGCCATAATTGATGCAAGGTTGAGAAGCTGTTTCTGACCGCCCGAAAGAACGGCGACATCTCTGTGAAACCAATCCTGAATCCCGAAATAACAAGCCATTTCCGCAACTCTTGAACGCATTGTTTTCTGGTCACATCCCAAACTTTCAAGACCGAACGCAAGCTCGTGCCATACTTTATCGGTCACAATCTGGTCATCGGGATTCTGCATCACATAACCGATTTTCGATGACTGCTCACGGTTGTCAACATCTTTCAATGCTGCACAGTTGAAATATATTTCACCCGTTCTTTTTCCGTGAGGAGTAAGAATGGTTTTGAGATGTCGGAGAAGAGTTGTTTTTCCGCTTCCCGATTTTCCGCAGAGAACGATATATTCACCTTTTTCTATACTGAGCGACACATTATCGAGTGACTTTTTATCTTTTGAGGTCGGATACAAAAATGTTAAATTTTCGATTTTGAAATGCTCCATTGTATAACCTCCTTGATATTCAATATTGTCGGAATCATAAGATATCCGAGATATGCGATAAATCCGATTGTGTTAAAGCCGTTTATCGGCGTGATGTTTCTTTCGGGTAAAAACTCAGCATTCATTCCGCCGTTTACGGCAAAAAAGATAACAATGCCGAGTAAAACGAGCATAACAAAAATTGAAATCCAATCCGTTGCGGTCATTCGGTAAATCATAAAGCTTGTCCGTTTTGCCGAGCCGTAGCCCCTTGAACGCATTGAATCACTTGTTGTGATGCTTCCTTCAAGTGCCCACGATGTGAGAACACCGATAACCGTCATTCCCGAATTCAGTTTATCTTTTATTGATGATTTTTCTGCCGTGCCTTTGCCGATTGAACTTCTGACACCGATTATCTGCTTTGCTTTCTGAATGAGATTCGGTATCATGCGGAATACCATAACGAGAAGAAGCGATAAAGACGGTGCAAGGTTGCCGAAAAGGCAGGTGAACTTATCTCCCGTCAGCACTTTTCCGTAGCATCCGAACCACAGAAGCATCAGTATGAATGTTGCCGCAACAGCTACACCGTAAACGAGAGCTTCAAGGGTGTAAGGTCTGTCGAAATATGTAAAAAGAACTGTTACACCTCTTGTGTTCACTATCGGGTTGAAAAGTGTGACGAATATGAAAAGCGGTATCATCAGCAGAATATTTTTTATTCCTTTTATGCCGTTGAGCATAACGTAATACACTCCGCTCGCAAATATACCCGCAAGCAGATAAACGGGGTGCTGCAGAAGAACACCGAAGCAAATCGCTCCGATAAAAAACAGCAGATTCACCGCAGGATGAAGTTTTGAGAATGCGTTTTGTTTCATTGTTTTCACCGCTTTTGCTTTGGTTCTTTCAGACCCGCAGATTCGAGAGCTCTCGGCCACGGACCCAGAAATGCTTTTATGCGTGACATTGTTGCCACATCAAAATCAGTTTTTTTAGGCAATCTTCCAATCTCTTCGCTTTTTTGCCGGAGAATTTCAATTGCCCATTCCTTCTTTTTGTTACTTATCATTATTTTCACCAAACAAAAAAACTCTTTCAACACAATGGCTGAAAGAGTTTAAAAATATATAGCAGATCTGACCTGAAAATTCAGGTGCAATCCGGCTGTTACTCTTCCATCCAAAAAGTATTAAACCAAGTTACGGCAGGTGTTCCGACTGATGTGGCAAAGCCACAAACACGGTAATGGCGGTTGCTCGGGATTCTGACCCGATTTCCCTATTAATCTACTCGGCAAATGCCTTTCAAACCGTAATCCGATTATAGTATTTTTAAAAATCAATGTCAAGGTCTTTGCCTATATTGCAGGTGTAGTACCATTCTATTTCATCACCGTCAGCAAGCACATAACTCTGACTGCCGACCGGCGGAGATTTCCCGTTAACAAAATATATCCAGCCTGAGGTCTTGCCGAAATCCATTTCATAGACATTGTTGATTCCTTCGATATATCCCATGTTTGCCGAAAACAGAATTTTATTTTCTTTGCACACCTCAACAAGAACATCATACACGCTGTCGCCGTTTTGAATTTCAATTTCGGTTTCTTCGAGAATAATTCCGCTTTTCGGTATATGACTTTTGCCCTTGTCTTTTACCGAGTCACAACTGATACTTATGGTAACAGAGCCGACTGCATCTGCGCTATTATCACCCGATATTTCTGCAGCGAAAGCAATAACGGCAGCTGCCGCCGCAATAACAATCAATATGAATTTTCGCTTTCCTGTTGCAAAAAGCACGATACACAGCATTACAGAAACAATGCATACAGAAGCTGTTATAAAACGGACCGTGTCGGATTTGTTTTCAGAAACTTCTGCTTTTATTTTTTCTGATTCGCAGGTCGTTGATACGCTTGTGATTTCCGAATCATTCCCAACAAAAACTGTTGTTTCGGTTTTTGAGGAAGATTCCGTCAGGGTTGTTGCAGCTGTAACTGCGTCGGTTGCTGTTTCTTCGGAAATAACTTTGTTATCGTTGAAAATATAAAACGAAGATTTACCGTTTTTAAAATTATAATAGGCAATTGAAGCGCTAAGAACCTGTGCTGTTGCGGTTGCGTCCGAAGTGCCGCCCTCTTTGTGGCAAAAGCTACCGTCCGGCAAAAGGAAACCGCCCATTCCGTCAAAAACGGAGTTGCCGTTTTTGATGAATCTGTCATCGGTGCAAACATCAATCCCCAAAGATGAAAGCGCAATTATAACCTGCGCCGAACTTTCGGGATTAGCAACTCCGTATGCAGAATATCCTCCGTTTTCAAGCTGACGTGCAGATAGAAAATCAAGAGCACTGTCCACAACGTGTTTAACCGCTGGTTTATTATAATGAACAGCCAGCACCTGAACTGTCATTGCGGTCACATCAACGTCGCCGTATTCTCCCATCACCGAAAAACCACCATCCGAAAGCTGTAAAGAAAGCAATTCATCGATAAGTCCGTTTACGGAATAAGTATCGCACTTGCATCCGTTATTAAGCAAATGCAGACCGAAAACAAGGCTCATTATCCCTTGCTCACCGATTGAATTACCGAGAGCTTTGCTGATATATGGGTTTGTTTCATCTCCGATTGCAATATATGTGAGCGCATATTTAAGACGCGAGGATGCAGAACCGACTTCGTTTTTCGAAAGATAGTTGTTTAAAGCGGTATTGTAATTTGAAAAATCATAATCGCCGTTATTGCTCAGAGCAATAATATACCACTCGGAACCTGCTCCCGCATCATCTGTCAAGTCGCCGTCAATCCATTCCTGAACGGAATCAGCAGATGATTTTTGCAGATTATATTCAATTATTCTTTCTTCATAGTGTTCCGCTTTGTTACCGTTTGCAACGGCAGGAACAAATCCCGCCGTTACAAAAATCAGAGCAACGGTAAATGCAATTAATCTTTTCATAAATTATGCAAAAACCGAAAGGATAAAATTGATAATTTCAGAGAAAAACGAGGTTATTACAGAAAGAACGGAAGCAAAAAATCCGCCGTTAATCTGTGCCGTACATACGGGAGGAACAAGAATTTCCGATTCGGAAACTGCGCTGATAACATGAGTTCCCGAAGTGCTTATCTGAATTGCCGCCTTACCGTTTGCATCGGTTTTTACTCCTGTTGCTTTGCCGTCAACGGTTATTTCTGCATTGGCTACGGGAAGTGTCACAGGATTCCAATTTGCATCATATCCCGCACCGTTGAGTGTTAATTCAATGGCGGAATTTTTATTTGCAGTAACGGTATCGTTATTGAAGAAACAATATTTATCTGAATAATTTTTGCTGTCGGAATAAACAAAAGCATTAAGACGGTCACCGCTTTTTATGGAATCAGCAAGACTCCAGCAGGATGAATTGTTGATATAATAGCCGAAATTTCCGCTGGTATCACCCCAAAGCTTGCCGAGTGAAAGACCGTAATCCTTGTGAATATAATAGCTGTATCCGTTTGAAGCACCACCCGGATAAGCAGATTCATGAGCGGCATAAAGTGCATCATTGACTGTAAGAGTATTGTCACCGTCGATATCGGTAACTGTAACTTTTCTTTGTGCAGCAACAAGCTGACCTTTGTTTGAGATTGACACATAGACGGTTGCGGAATCGCCGTGCGCAAAGGATGTTATGCTCATGCATCCCATAACCATAAAGAACGCAAGCATAACGGATAATACTTTTTTCATTTTGAAAACTCCTTTTAATAGATTTTATCGAAACAGCGGCCACTGATTCTGAACATAAAAAATACCCTTTTAACCAGAAAGTTAAAAGAGTACAACAGACAAACAACTCAACAAAGGCAACAAAAAAATGCACCCCGATTACTGTTGAGCAGTTAATCGGTTGCACTCTTCTCACCAAAGTTGTGTTTTAACCTAAAAAGACACGGCAGGTGTTCTGACTTTATAAAGCAAAAACTCTGCTTCAAATACAGTAATGGCGGTTGTTCAGGATTCGAACCTGATTTCCCTTTTGATTTACTCAGCATACAACTTTTCAAACCGTATCTTATCAATTCATATTCAATTGCATATTATTATAATCTTATTTGCTGATGTTGTCAAGAGACAAAAACCACTGATGACATCGAGAAAAACCGATATAAAACAATACTGAATATTTGTTTGTCTTGAAATTCAAAATATTTTTTGTGAAAGAAAAAGGAGAAAAAATTATTGTTAAATAAAAATCTGAAAAACAAATCCATTGACGAACTTCGTGAGATGTTATCGAAGGGCGAAGCTTAAATGAAGGTGTTGCATAACAAAAGCAAATATTATGATTCGCAGATAAATTTGCTGACGGAGTTCCGCTTACACCTTATTCGTTAAGGGAACTCGTCAAAAGAATTTATGTTTCAGCTGCCGATAAGTCAAGCGGCAAATGAAAACAAAGTATTTCAATCGAATACGATTTCATCGGATTCATACCGTTGAATGAACTTATGCAAAAGAAATCGGCGTGACTGAAGTCACGCCGAACTTTGAAAATATTCAATTTTCAGAAATTTAAAACAAAAACTGTTTTACGAACCCCGTGCTTTGCTCCGTGGGATTGATTTTTATTATTCGTTGATTACGGGGATGAAAGCGTTGTGAACTGCTTCAACCGCTTTGTCTGCATCCTTAACATCGATAAGAACGGAGATTTTGATTTCGCTTGTTGCGATCATCTGGATGTTTACATCTGATTCAAAGAGTG
>JAZRJH010000094.1:0-15557 GCA_045645685.1 Acutalibacteraceae bacterium | reverse complement strand
TCCGAAAGGACAGCCCCTTTAACTTGTTTATTTTGCTTTGATTCTTATACTTGTTACGGAATATTGCGGCGCGGTGAAATTGAATTTTTCCGAAATTCCGCTGACTGTGAATTCTTCCATGATGCAGTCTTCTTTTGCGCCCAGAATGTTGTCGTTTCCGAGACTGTCGCCTGCAACCTGATTGATGATTGCGGTTGATTCAACATCGGCATTTCCGAGATTGATTGCAAAAACCTTGCTTGTTTCGGTAACATTGACGAGTTTTATGATGATATCGCCGTTTTCGTCGGCACTCACAACCTGATAGGCTTCTGCTTCGGCATTGTTTGCGGTGTCAAAATCAACATAAAGCACATCGTCCATGTAGCATTTCACGTTTGTGCCCGAAACAACAATCTTCAGCTGATAGGTTTTGCCCGTTTCAACCGTGCAGGGTTTTTGTGTTTCGAACATTTTTGACTTAACGCCGTTTTCAATCTGCTGAATGCATGAAACGGTGTTGCCCCAGCCGCCGATGTTCCAGAACCAGCAGTTCTGCGCATCCTTGACGGCAAAGGGAATGATGAATCCTTCGTCGCCTTCGAGCTTTGTTGCTTCAACGGTGTAGGTGTAGTTTGTCCAGCCGTCGTTTCCGAAATATGCAACCTTGCCTGTGTCAACATAAGGCATCCATGTTTCAGTCTGAACAAGTTTTCCGCCTTTGATTTTAAAATCGCCGCTGTCGAGAACATCTTCCCAATTCCACCAGAAATTCAGCGGAAGTGAAAATTTGTCCTCGCCCAAAGTTTTGCCCGTTTCGTTTGAAACGACTTTAACATTATCGAATTCGGCTGATGTGTACCATGTGCCCACACCGACTCTGCCGCTTAACGCTTTCTGCTCGATATTCGCACCTTCAAGAGTTGAAGAGAGAAGATTTGAACCCGTGTTTCTTGAGAAAAGCTTCTGAACATAATAGCTGATTGAACCCGTTACCTGATGATTGTTGAACCAGATAAGGTCGGGCGACCAATGGGTTGCGGTAAGATTGCCGAAAAGGGGAGCATAAGCCGCCATTCTGACTATATCGCCGTTTCTTTCAAGACCCGTCATGTATGCAGCTTCGGCAAGTGCGGCTCTGAGAGTGTTGGACCTTGCGGCATATTCGCCGAGAAAAACCTGAATTGCGCCGCCGTAGATTGTGTCGGTCATTTCCTTAACGGAACGCTTGTAGTTGCTCTCGTCATAATAATCCGCATTCTTTAAAAACCACTCGGGTTCGTTGTAATAATGATGGTCGGTTGCGCCTGCAAAATCTTCCGCAATATCGGAATTTCCGAGCTGTTCCTTTGCATATTCATATGATTTGAGATAGTTTTCGCCGTGAGTACCGTCAGATGCACCTGAAGAATAAATCAGTTCAAGTCCTTCATAAAGCCCAGGATTTTCTGCTTTTGCATTGTTGAATGATTCAAGGAAAACCTGATATCTTTCAAAATAAACTTCGCCTTCCTGCTCATTTCCGATGCAGATATATCTGAGTTCAAAGGGTTCGGGGTGACCGAGAGAAACTCTCACCTTGCCCCATGTTGTTGTTTCATCGCCCCTGCAGAATTCGATAAGATCGTGCATATCCTGAACATACTGCTTAAATTCAGCCGAGTTCATGTCAACTCCGCCTTTGCCTCGCATCTGGCAATAAATTCCGCAGTTGATAACGGGAACGCCGATTGCTCCGATATCTTCCGCAAGAAGAAAATACTCATAAAATCCGAGACCGTAGGTCATGAAGCAGGGGAAGGGGTCATCGGTTGCGGCAATGTTTGTCCAGAGATTTATGCCCTGCTTTCTTGCGGCAACATCACCGTATTTTCCGTCAAATTCAAGGGGCAGACCGTCATCGCCCGTGCCGATTGAATATTTCCAGTTATATAATGTTTCGTAATCATGTCCTTCGATGATGCAGCCGCCGGGGAATCGGAGAAATTTGGGCGAGAGATCTTCAAGCATTTCGCCGAGATCCTTTCTCATGCCGTTTTCTCTGCCCTTGTATGTTTCATCGGGAAAAAGAGAAATCATATCAAGAGCAACGCTTCCGTTATCGATAAGCACCTGCAAGGTTGTGTTTTCAAAATCCGTTCTTGAAGAAACGAGTGAAAGCTCATATTTCTGCCAATCGGTTGATATTGAATCAATTCTTCCTTCCGCAACGGTCTCGCCCGAAACGGAAAGACGGACGGTTATCGCTCCGTCATATCCGTCAAGACCCTTTGCATAAACGGAAAAATTATATTCTTTGTTTTCTTCAATCGCCATTCCGTCAAGGAATCCGACATTTTCAATGCCCGAAAGAGCGTTTTCGCTTGAAAGCACAAGATAATTCGGGTTGTTGGCGTTGAGAGAATCATTGTTTATGACTTTTGCATCGGCGTTTCCGACGGTGTTCCAGCCATAAAGTGCATCGTTGACGGCAATGTCGGTGAATTCAAATGAGCGGTTTACAATCATCTCGGCATAAAGACCGCCGTCTGCCGCAAAGTTGATGTCTTCAAAGAAAATTCCGAAAAGCAAATCGCTGATATCGCGGATTTCGTCTTCAACATCAACCGTCAGGGAATAATCCGCATTTTCTTCGCTGTAAGCGGTGACGGAATTTGCTTCGGGGCGTTCAGGCTCGGCAGGTTCTTTTTCGGCAAAAATTCCGCCCGCAGCCGTCATTATTGCCGCAGTTATAACGGCAAGAATCTTCTTGAAGAAATTAAGAATAACATATTTCATGGCTTAACCTCGCAGTAATTGATGATTATATAATATATTATATCGGATTTTCAGTCAACAGAAAAATAACACCCCGCTTACGGAAGTAAACGGGGTGAAGTTCTGTTTATTTATCCTTTTCGATTGTCTGAAGGAACTGGTTTGCCATTGAGATGATTTCGCCTGCGCCGAGCTTAGAAGCGAGCTTGCTGATAGGCTTAAGGGGAATCTTGCTCACGGGTTTGAGAAGGGGCATATCCTTATCAAGAGTGATTTTTGCATGATTCTTCATGAGCTTCTGAACTTCGCTGTTGAAGATGATATCGCCCACCTTATCCTCAAGAGAAAGGTTGTTGGGATTGATATCGTCGCCCGCATTGAACCAGTTTCTTACGAAACTTTCGCAGCCTTCGGGGAGAGAATAGTCGGGGTTGGGAACATCTGTGCCGTTGATTGTGATTTTGTGAGTGCACTTGCCGGACTTTGCGGTGATAACGTTTTCGCCTTCATTGATAACTGCATCAAAGATGAAAATCTTGTCGCCCGAAAGCTCGGTCTTTTCGCCGTTGACGGTAAGAGTCACGCTGTCACAGTTTGAATAAACCTTGATTTTCTGCTCGCCTGTGGGTCTGTCAACAAATCTTTCGCCTGCGATATGAACGAATTTTTCGTCTGACCAATATGCTTTGTAAGCATAGAAAGCGTCTTTTTTGAGCTTGCGGTCAAGAGTAACAAGACCCTTGTTGTTTCTGCCCCTTACGCCGCCTTCGTTACGGATAGCTGAGCCGAAGTCGAACATATTCCATACATATGAACCCCAGAGCCAATCACGTTCGTTGATAGCTTTGAGATAATGTTCATGATAATATGCCTGATAATCTTCGGTGTAGTCACCCTGAACGGGATTTGCGGCATGAAGATTGGGCATACCTTCTGCACCGTATTCGGAAATGCAGAGCTTGAGATGGGGCTTTGCTTCGTGGAATTTATCAAGCCACTTATCAATACCTTCAACAGTCTGCATATACCAGCCGAAATAGTGGTTATATCCGAGAATGTCAGGGATTTCGTTGAGCTTTGAGTTGATTGATGTCATTGTTACCTGAGCAGTAACTGTGGGTCTTGTTGAGTCAAGAGCATGAGCAATGTCGTTAAGCTCCTTGATGCCGTTTACAAGACCTGATGCGGCAGCATTGATGCCGATTTCGTTTGCAACGCTCCAGCAGTAGATTGAAGGATGGTTGTAATTCTGTCTGATAAGTTCTTCAAGCATGAATTTTGCCTGAGCCTGCTTCTTTTTGCTGAAGTTTGAAATAACGGGAATTTCCGCCCAGACAAGGAAGCCGTATTCATCGCAAAGGTCATAGAACTTTTCGTCATGCTGATAGTGAGCAAGGCGGATTGAGTTTGCGCCGACTTCTTTGATAAGGTCAGCATCTTCCTTGTGCTCTGCATATGTGAGCGCATTGCCGAGACCTTCTCTGTCCTGATGTCTTGAAACGCCCTTCATCTTAACATTCTTTCCGTTAAGGAAGAAGCCTTTTTCGCTGTCAAAATAAAATTCACGGAAACCGAATCTGTCGCTTACTTCGTCGATAACCGCGCCGTCTTTTTTGAGTCTTGCGGTCATTGTGTAGAGATAGGGATTCTCCATGCCGTCCCAGAGAATGTGGTTTTCAACAAAGAGTTTTGCGGCATCCTTTTGTGCAGGAATTTCTTCTCTTGCAACTTCGTTGCCTTCAGCGTCGGTGATGATGAATTCCTTTGTGAAGCCTTCGCATACGCCTTCGATAACGCTCTTCACAAAAACTCTGCCGTCTGCTTTCGGTGTGATATACATACCGCAAAGGCTCATGTCAAGAAGAGCAAAATGTGATGAAGCAACACCGCTGATGATGTTTACATCTCTGTAAAGACCGCCGTAGAATGTGAAGTCTGCCATCTGGGGATAAATGAATTCGTTTTCGCTGTTGTCAACGATAATACGGAGCTTGTTTTCTTCGTTTGTGAGAAAATCTGTAAGCTCAAAACGGAACATGGAATATCCGTTTTCGTGGCTTCCGAGATAAACACCGTTGAGATAAACTTCGCAGATTGTGTTTGCGCCGTTGATTTCAATATAAGTTTTGCCGTCAAATGCGGGAATAATCTTTTCGTAAACGCATCTGCCTCTGTAATAGTTATCTGCCGCACCCTGACCGTCAAGAGCGTTCCAGGTATGGGGGAGAGAAACGATTTCGATTTCGCCGTCTTTGATAAAAGACCAGTTATCGTTGATATTTGTTATTGTTCTCATTTTTGTCACCTTTGCTTTCGTTGAGTATTATTACAATTTGATATTATATCATTAAAGGCATCAAAAATCAAGGCGGATTATTGCGGTAAGTTTTTGCAGTATTGACATAATTGAGCAATCATTGTAAAATTATAAAGATGAAAAATTCAAAGGAGAGAATATAATGGCAAAAATTCTTATCAGCCCCGGCAAGTATGTTCAGGGCGCAGGCGAAATGAAAAAACTCTATGATTATGCAAAGAACTACGGCAAAAAAGCTCTTGTTCTCATCACCGAATCAGGCTACAAGAGAATCGGCGCAACTGTTGAAAGCAGCTTTGCAGGTCAGGATTTTGAACTTGTTTTTGACTATTTCAACGGCGAATGCTCAAAGAACGAGATCAACAGACTCATCGGAATTATGGAAGAAAAGGGTTGCGATGTTGTTATCGGTATCGGCGGCGGCAAGATTCTTGACACATCAAAGGCTGTTGCTTACTATTGCAAAACACCCGTTCTTATCTGCCCCACAATCGCATCAACAGATGCTCCCTGCAGCGCTCTTTCTGTTATTTATACAGATGACGGTGTTTTTGAAGAATATCTTTTCCTTCCCGCAAACCCCAACATGGTTCTTATGGATACAGATATCATCACAGCTTCACCTGCAAGACTCACAGTTTCAGGCATGGGCGATGCACTTGCAACCTATTTTGGAGCAAGAGCTGTTATGGCAAAGGATGCAGGCACTTGCGCAGGCGGCAAGGTTTCCTGCGCAGCTATGGCACTTGCAAAGCTCTGCTTTGACACTCTCATGGATGAAGGCGTAAAGGCAAAGATTGCCCTTGAAGCAGGCGCATGCACAGAAGCGGTTGAAAAGGTTATCGAAGCAAACACTCTTCTCAGCGGCATCGGTTTTGAAAGCGGCGGTCTTGCAGGCGCACACGCTATTCACAACGGTCTTACCGTTCTCCCCGAATGCCATCATATGTACCACGGTGAAAAGGTTGCTTTCGGCACACTCACACAGCTTGTTCTTGAAAATGTTGACGGCGATGAACTTGAAAGAATCATCAGCTTCTGCATCGAACTCGGTCTTCCCGTAACCTTCAAGGAACTCGGCATCACCGAAGTAACAGACGAGAAGCTCATGGCAGTTGCAGCAGCAGCTTGTGCAGAAGGCGAAACAATCCACAATATGCCTTTTGAAATCACAGCAGAAAAAGTTTGCGCAGCTCTTAAAGCAGCAGACGCTTACGGCAGATATTTCCTCGGCGAATAAATATAAAGCTATATTATCCCGTACAGTTTGTACGGGATTTTGCCATTTTTGTCAGATATAATATCCTTATAAATAGCAGAACGCACTGCAAATTTTGCTTCAGAAAGATTGAAATTTGCGGTGCAGATATGTTAGAATTATTCCGAATTGAAATAATATGCGGAGGTAAATATGAAACCTGTCAATTTTTATCTTGTAACGGATACACATTATTTTGAAAATGAATTGGATGCAGGCGGTCCTGCTTTTGAAAATATAATGCTTACCGAGCAGTATTTTATGAAAGAAAGCAGTGCAATTATCAAAACTGTTTTTGAGCGTATCGGCGAAGATAAAGACACGGATATTGTTATCATTCCGGGAGACCTTACCAAAAACGGCGAAAAAGAAAGCCACAAGAGTTTTATAAAAGAGCTTTATAAACTCAAAGAAAACGGCAAAAAGATTTTTGTTATTACGGCGGGTCATGATTACAACGATTCAGCCTATGTTCTGAGAGGTGACGGACGGGTTCCCGTTGAAGGCACGGATTTTGACGATTTGTGCGAAATGTACCGTGATTTCGGTTACGGCGATGCAATTGCAATCGATGAGCCGACTCATTCATATATGGCGCAGATTACCGAAGGTGTAAGAATGCTTGCCATATGCTGTGACAGTAAAGGTCAGCCGAAAGGCGCAATGGACGAAAGACTTATGGCTTGGGCAAAAGAGCAGATTGACAAGGCAAAAGAGAATAACTGCTCGGTTTTTGCAATCTGCCACTATCCCGTTATTCCTTCCGTTCCTGCTTTTGATCTTGTCGGCGATGCAAAAATCAAGGAGTGGAGAAAGGTTGCTTCGTTCCTTGCCGATAACGGAGTTGAACTTATCCTGACAGGTCATATGCACATTCAGAGCATAAATGAGTTCTATTCCGAAAAGGGTAACAGACTGATTGATATCTGCACATCCTGCCTTGTCGGAAGCCCTGCAAAATACAGAAAAATCACAATAGACGAAAATTCTGTCCTTAAGGTTGAATCGATTGATGTTGAGGAATTCGGATGGGATCTGAACGGTCTTACAGCTCAGGAATATTTCCACAGTCATTTTGCAGAAGCCATTGTCAACCGTGTACGCGGTGCACTCAGCGGCGGTAAGGGGATAGTCAGACATTTAAAAGCATTCGGAAGAAAACGCTTTGAAAAAATCACCGTCGGAACTGTTGAACGCCTGCTCTTCATAAAAAGAGACAAGGCTCTTAAGAACAAAAAAGTAACAGAGCTTATCGGTGAAGTCGGTGTCGGAATTTTCCTTGGCGACGGTGTTCACACCGAAGGTACACCCGTATATAACCTCATTTCGGGCATTCTCAACAGATTTTCTTTTGTACTTAAAAAAGTTGAGCCCAAGCTCTCAAAAGACGGCAGCAAAGTTGATCTGAGAAGTATGCTTCTTAATACCATCGGCAACAACAAAGGATTTTCGGATAATAACGCTGAATTTAGTCTTAAATAAAAAATAGACCTCTCTGATTTTCAGAGAGGTCTTGTTATTTTGATCAGATTGATTCGTTTTCTTTGTGGCGTTCCTCGCGTATTTTTTCAAGCTCGCGATACATCTGTTCTTTCTTTTCACCCTCAATATCGTAGGAGGTTTTGAGAATAATTGATTTGAGAACGTTGCTCAGAGCGTAACCGAAAACAAGGAATGCAAGAATCCACAAGCAAGTTTTGAGATATGTAGGCTGAGCCTGCATTGTGGCAACAAGGTCGCCTTCAGCAGATGACTGATAACCTACCCATGCAATCATAAAGGGAATTGCAAGTTCTCTCAGATAGTTGAGACCGGTTGAAATCCAGCCGGGAACGATGCCCTGGATAGCTTCCATTCTTTCGCCTGTTTCCCATTCGAGATAATCGAAGAATTCAACATTAAAGTGTGAGTTTGAAAGCTCCTGAATGCCGATGCCGATACCGAAAATGAAATAGAAAAGATAGAAGAAAATGCTGTTCCAACCGCTGAAGAACATTATACCGAACTGAGCTTCAACAAAACAGATTCCGAAAAGAACTCCTGCCGAAATGAGCGAATAGGGGCCGCAGAATTTGAGAAGCTTTGTGGGTTCGTGTTTCTTTGAAAGCTTTGTTGCAATAACATTACCAACAACTGTTCCGATAGCGGTAGGCAATGTGAGAAGAAGATTTTTTGAAGAACCAACCGTAATTGCAGCAAGAAAAGTTGACATTTTACCAAGCATTGCCAAAACGTTTACCCATTGAATGCCGTGATAAGCACGGTAGTTTTTGTATTTGAAAAGGGCGAAAGCTGCTTTGGTAACCTTGACTTTCTTTTTCTTGGGAAGTTCGATTCTTTCTTTGCAGAAAAGACCGCACATAAGGTTGCCGAAAAGTGTAACCGCACCCGCAACTATGCCGAGTGTCATATACATTTTGTTCTTGTCGTCGCTGAAAAGGCCGTAAACAAATGTGCCGAGATAAGCAGCGCCGTATCCGATATAATATGATAACTGCCAGATAGTTGCAACGGTTTTCTTTTCTTTGTGGTTGGGTGAAATTACCTGAACCAGGTTGTTGGAAGCGTTGTTGAACACATTGAAAACCGTCTGACCGCAAGCGATACCGTATCTGAGCAGATTCATCTGCTGAATCGACCAGCCCTGCGGAACATAGAAATAAGAAACGGTAAGAACAAACATGGGGATAAGGCAGATAAAATACCAATGGCGGTATCTGCCGAGGGGAGTTCTCCATTTCTGAACCACATATCCGCCGATGATGCCGAAGAGAATGCTGCAAATAGTTGTGAGAGTTGTCTGAACGGCAAGTATGCTTGCGATTTCTTCCGAATCAACTCCGACGGGACCGTAATAAAGCTCATGAAGGAAAGCTGCTGCAAGAGAGCCTGTGAGGGTTGTTCCGAACATACCGCCTGCTCGTGACAGCAAAATGCAAATATACTCAAATTTTGAAATATACTTGCCTTCGTTATGAGAGAGCGCATTCTGCGGAATTTCCGCAGCAGATGTTTTTTTGCTTTTTAACATCATATCATCTCCAAACTGCATTTTAGATAATTTTAACACAATTATTTGAACAAAGCAATATATTTTGTAAACAAAGTACAAATCCATTGACAATTGAGCTTTCATATTTTACAATTGTATCAATAAAATGCGGGAGATATAACTGACAAAGCCGTCTTTTTTCAAAAAGGCGGTTTCTGTTTCGGTCTTGTATGTTTTCGGCAGATAAAGTATAATATATCAAAACTGTTTTATAGGTTGTGAAAATTATGTCAACAAAACTCCTGTATGATGAATTTATAAACGATTGGATGTGGGCGTTGCCTTTGGGTAACGGCAGAATCGGTGCAATGCAATACGGCAACCCGCATTGCGAACAGATTGAAATAAACGAAGAATCGCTCTGGTGCGGCAGACAGATTCGGGAGAAGTATCACGCTTCACCCGAGGCGCTCAGCGAAATCCGCCGCCTTATCAGAGAAGAAAAACTTAAAGAAGCGGCTCAGCTTGCACGTGAGACTTTTCTGTCTGACCCGCCCGTTGTCCGTTCCTATGAAAGTTTCGGAGAGATTTTTATTGATTTTCTTGACAAATCTCCCTGCTCGGATTACCGCAAGGAATTGGAACTGAGCGAAGCGGTTGCACGGATTTTCTGGACAAAAAGCAAAACGAACTTCAGAAGCGAATGCTTTGTCAGCGAAGATTTTGACGGACTTGTTTATAAGGTTGAAACCGACGGAAAACCGTTTTCATGCAATGTGAGTATTAAAAGAAAGCAGGATGCTTACAGTTCCTGTGTTGATTCCGACACAATTATCATGAACGGAAGAATCACATACAGCACCCATCATTACTACGGTGAAGGCGGCGAGGGTATGTCATTCGGTTCAAAACTCCGCATCAGAACAGACGGCGGACTGACTGCCGACCACAGCACAATAACCGTTGTTGATGCAACATATGTTATTGTTTATGCCGCTTTTGAAACGAATTACAATGCCGATAAATATGATATTGATGAAACAATCGATTTCAAGAGCAAACTGAACAAAACGATTGAAAATCTTGCAAACGCCGATTATGAAAAAATCAGGGAAACCCACATTTCGACTCATAAAAAATGGTTCGGCAATGTTCAGCTTGAGCTGGAAAAAACCGAAATCAGCAACCTTACAACAAACCGAAGGCTCAAGGAACTCAGATGGGATGAATACGACCCCGATTTGTTCTCTCTTTATTATAATTTCGGCAGATATCTTCTGATTGAAAGTTCGGGCAAAAATGCAAAACTTCCTGCCAATCTTCAGGGTATCTGGTGCCACGATTTCAATCCGCCGTGGGGAAGCGATTTCCACACAAACATAAATCTTCAGATGAATTACTGGCCGAGTGAAAGCGCAAATCTTTCCGAAACTTCTGCGCCTTTTATTCATTTTATGAAAATGATAAGTTCTTTCGGGTCTGAAACCGCAAAGGAACTTTTCGGCGCAAGGGGATGGGTTGTCAATCACACTACCGATGCATTCGGAAGAACGGGCGTTCACGACAGCGTGGACTGCGGATTTTTCCCCATGGCAGGTTCCTGGCTTTGCCTCAATCTCTGGGAGCATTATGAATACACCAACAGCAAAGATTATCTTGAAGAGATTTATCCGATTTTAAAAGGTGCCTGCGAGTTTGTTCAGGATTATCTTACGGAAAACGAGAATGGTCAGCTTATCACTTCTCCATCCAACTCCCCCGAAAATGAATTTTATTATATTGATGCCGACGGCAAAAAGCAGGAGAGTATGTTCACCGAGGGCGCAACAATAGATTTTCAGATTATTCACGCTCTCTTCACCCGTACCGCTCATGCCTGCAAGGTTCTTGATAAAGATGCGGAATTTTTAAAAACCGTTTCTGAAGTTCTCGGAAAACTTCCGCCTATGGAAATAAGCGAGCGTTACGGAACAATACGCGAATGGATCCGTGATTATGAAGAAACCGATCCGGGTCACCGCCACATTTCTCACCTTTTCGGACTTTTCCCCGGTGACCAGATTAACGAGAGCAACCCCGAAATATATGAAGCGGCAAAAAGAACAATTGCCCGCAGAATTGAAAACGGCGGCGGTTCAACGGGCTGGTCAAGAGCGTGGACAATTTGTTTTTATGCCCGACTCAAAGACGGTGAGAATGCATATAAACATCTTAAATATCTGCTCAGAAAATGTACTGCCGACAACCTTTTTGATATCCATCCTCCGTTCCAGATTGACGGTAACTTCGGCGGAGTTGCGGCTATCACGGAAATGCTTCTTCAAAGCCATCTCGGTTCTCCCGATAACAGAATTTCGGAACTTTTGCCGTCTTTGCCTGATGAATGGCGCAAGGGTTCGGTCAAGGGAATCAGAGCAAGAGGCAATCTGACATTTGATATTTCATGGGAAAACTCAATTCTTAAAAATGCAACCGTAACCGCAGGAAACGATTGCACATTAAGAATCAGATTGAATAACAGAACAGAAAATCTCAAAGCGAATAAGCCGTATGTTATTGAAGATAACTGCCTTAAGGTTGAGCTTTCCGCAGGAGAAACGGCAGAATTCAGCAACTGAATTATTGCAGTTATCGGTTCGTTTTCCTGACGAGAACATGAAATGTGCATAATAAAATGTGAACTCGTGACTTTACAAAATGTGAACTCGTGACATTACAAAATGTGAACTCGTGACATTACAAAACGTAAACTCGCGACATTACAAAATGTGAAGTTAATAAGAATAAATATAATAAGAATAATAACAGTAATAATAAATCATCTGTCAACAGGACCGAACGGAAAGATGAATGATAAAAAAATTATCAATATAATGCACCGAAAGCCGTCTTTGATTTCAAAGGCGGCTTTTGTGTATTTCTTATATGTTTTAAAGAAGAAATTGCGGCATTTATAATTGCAGATGTTAAAAATGTATGTTAAAATATAAGACAGGAAAATTTTACGGAGGTTATGCTATGAAAAGGATGTTCAAAAAAGCAATCTCAATTCTGCTTGTTGCGGTAATGGTTTTCGGCGCCGCACCCCTTGCAGGATTTGTGGGTCTTGAACTGCCTGAACTGAATATTTTCACAACCAAAGCAAAGGCTGAAGAAACACCCACAAGCGGCACTTGCGGTGATAATGTTATGTGGGAATTTGACGAAGAGTCAGGCGAACTTGTCATCAGCGGTGAGGGGGAGATGGATAGTTTTCTTCTTGAGATTCCTCCTTGGAATAATTTTAAAGACAATATCAAAGCCGTAACAATCGGTAACGGTGTAACAAATATAGGTGATTATGCATTCGTATACTGCACAAGTCTTATGAACTTAACAATTCCTGATAGCGTAACAAGTATAGGTGATGATGCTTTCTTCGGTTGTGTAAGCCTTATTAGCATAACAATTCCTGATAGCGTAACAGAAATAGGACTTTATGCTTTCAAGTATTGTTCAACCCTGAAAAATATAACAATACCTGCAGGGGTAACAAGTATTGGCTTTCTTGCATTCTCCTATTGTAATAGTCTTGAAAGCATATTTGTTGATTCGGGCAACTCTGTATATTCAAGCGACAAAAACGGTGTTCTTTTCAACAAAGACAAAACCGCTCTGCTTTATTATCCTGCAGGAAACCCTGCTAAAAGTTGCACAATTCCCGATGGTGTAACAAACATAGAAAGCAGAGCTTTCTATGCTTGCACAAGCCTTGAAAGCATCACTATTCCCGACAGTGTCACAAATCTCGGTGAATATGCCTTTGCTCTTTGCACAAAACTTAAAGGCGTGAAAATAGGCAGAGGAATAACAACTTTAAAATCAGATTCATTCGAAGGTTGTTTTTCACTTGAATACATTATCATACCCGAAACAGTAAAATCTATCAGTGCATACGCATTTAGTTTGAATAAAGCAAAACTCAAAGATGTTTACTATGGCGGTTCTAAATCCGAATGGGAACAAATTGTAATCGGAGCCAATAATGAACCCCTCTATTCCGCAAAGATTCATTATAATTCCACAGGCCCTGTCGACAGCGGTTCAACAGAAACACCCGATAACACTCCCGATTATGATTCATCAGTAACAGATACTTATCTTGTTCCCACACCCACAGAAACAATCATAAACTACGGCGATTCAATCGTTCTTCACATTGACCCGTCAAAGATTCCCGAGGGTGGCAAGGCTGAATGGTATGCAGGCAACGGAAACTTCAGCTATTCGGTTTCATCAGACGGAACAACCTGCACCATTACTCCCGACAAAAAAGGCGACACAACTTTCACCGCATTGATTTATGATGCAGAAGGCAACATCGTTTCCGCAGACGAACAGACAATGACCTCAAAAGCAGGTTTCTTTGATAAGATTATCGCATTTTTCAAGAAGCTCTTCGGCCTTGCAAAAACAATCCCCGAAGCAATAAAAGTCATATATTAAAATCAGCCCCGTACATTTCTGTACGGGGTTTTGTTATTGAATTGCAGAATTTTTTTGCTGATGAAGGAGCTTTTTTGATGTTTGTTGATTTAACACTTGAACAAATCGCAAACAAGTTGTATAATAACTGTATATTTATAAAATCACTCATACCGAGGTGAGATAATTGAATATACTGCATATGAAGTACGCTGTTGAGGTTGCGAAGGTCGGTTCGCTCAACAAAGCGGCAGAAAGTCTTTATGTGGCTTTGCCGAACATAAGCCGTTCTATCAAAGAACTTGAAGCGGATCTGGGCATATCGATTTTTGACCGCACGGCAAAAGGAATGGTGCTCACTCCCGAAGGAGAAGAGTTCATCAGCTATGCAAAGGATATTCTCAAGCAGATTGACCAGGTTGAGAATATGTATAAAAGCGGTCAGGTGAAGAAACAGAAGTTTTCCATTTCCGTACCCCGTGCTTGTTATATTTCCGATGCGTTTGCAGAGTTTTCCAAAACACTTTCAAAGGATGCATGCGAAATTTTCTATAAAGAAACAAATTCGCAGAGAACAATCAACAACATACTCAATCACGATTACAAACTCGGCATTATCCGTTATGCGGAGAATTTTGACAGGTATTTCAAATCAATGCTTGAAGAAAAAGCGCTCAGCTATGAAATGGTAACGGAGTTTTCCTATTGCCTTATTATGAGTGCAGATAATCCTCTTGCAAAGAAAGAAGAAATCACTTTTGATGATCTGACTGACTATATCGAAATTGCACACGCTGACCCTTATGTGCCGTCACTTCCGCTTGCAAAGGTAGTCAAATCGGAACTTCCCGATAACATTGACCGCAGAATTTTCATTTTTGAAAGAGCAAGCCAGTTTGATTTGCTTTCACAGAATCCTGAAACATTCATGTGGGTTTCGCCCGCACCGCCCAGCGTTCTTGAACGATATAATCTTGTGCAAAAGAAATGCGTGGATAATAAAAAGGTATATAAAGATGTTTTGATTTATAAGAACGGTTACAAGCTGACAGAGATTGACAAAAAGTTCATCACCGCTCTTTGTGACTCAAAACGAAAACATCTGAACAGTGAAATTTCCAAGACTCGTCTGTAAAGGACGGGTCTTGATTTTTTATATCGATACAAGGGTTATCGATATTGATAATACCGATTGAACATTTTAATAATTCCCAACCTGACGCTGATTTGATAAGATAGCTATGGTCAAAGAGAGGAGGAGTTACGGTGGATAAATCAGGAATAACCAAAGCAACTTTAGGCAGACTTCCGCACTATCTTCAGTTTTTGCGTGAACTTTCGGTTGACGACGTTCCGTATATTTCCGCAACCGTGATTGCAAAAAAACTTTCTCTCGGCGAAGTTCAGGTAAGAAAAGACCTGAGTGCCGTAAGCGGTGCAGGCAAACCGAAGGTCGGATATAAAACGGCTGACCTGATAAAAACTCTCGAGACTTATCTCGGTCAGGGCGATATGACAAATGCCGTACTCGTCGGTGCAGGAAAGCTCGGAAAAGCGCTTCTCGAGTTTGACGACTTTGAGGATTACGGAGTGAAAATCATCGCTGCATTCGACTGCAACGAAACGGCAATCCGCTATAACCGCTCAATTGAGATTCTGCCGATGAATGATTTTGATGAATACTGCAAACAAAATAATGTCAGAATCGGAATCATAACCGTTGGCACGGGGTCTGCACAAAACGTGTGTGACAAAATGATTGAAAGCGGAATAACGGCAATCTGGAATTT
>JAZRJH010000093.1:0-6132 GCA_045645685.1 Acutalibacteraceae bacterium | reverse complement strand
AGAGCAGTCAAAAAGGCGGAAAACCTCTGTTTTTTCATCCGTTTTCAGTATTGCTTTTTCACCCTCACCGTAGGATGAAATAACAATCGGGTTTTCCTTTGTGCCGCTGCTTGTAAGGGTTGCGGCGCACTCATATTCGCCGCCGTTTTTGAAAAGAAAATGAGTACCTGCTTTAATATCAAGATTTTTAAGTCCCTGTAAGGTTTTTACGGGGCTGTCTATATCCGTGCCGCTGTTTGCATCGTCACCGCCCACGGAATCGATATAGTAATAATTCTTTTCGCCTTCAGCCGCAAAAGCGAAAAATCCCATAGACGAGAAAACAACCGAAAACGTAAGCAAAAAGCATAAAATCTTGTTTGTTTTTTTCATACATATATCTCCCTGTGGATTGAATTATAGTATTAACAATGTTTATTGTAGCATATAGTAATCTCTTTATCAACTCTTCATATTCATCTGATACAAGCACTCCTGAAATTTCGGCAGCCGCCATTCTTTATAACCCGCTTTGGTCGGATGGACACGGTCAATCGGATAAAATTTCTTTGTTCGTCAATTATGAAATTTATCTCTTCATCGTCCCATACAATGAAATTATATATTATGCTAAGCATCAATTCAAGTGTTGCAAAAACAACAGGAGGAAATTATAATGAGATTGATAAATAAGAATTTGACGGAGTTATTAAAATGAACAAAATTATTATAAAAAAAGACAGCAAGGTTTTATTTATTGGTGACAGTATAACAGACGTAAGGTTCAACAGTCGTAAGAGATTTTCGATTAAGGGTAAAAATATATATGCTTTACAGTTGAAGAAAATAATGAAAAAGCACAGCAATCACATCAGGGTTGAAATCAAAGGTATTGCCAGCAATCGTACATATCATCTGTATGACAGACTTACAAATGATTGCATAAACCTGAAACCTGATGTAATTGTTATGCTCATCGGTGTTAATGATGCATGGGAGAATTATGTTCCGGAGCAATATCCACCTCTTTTAAGACCAATGGAGCCCCACATTCGTGAAATATACAGAAGATTAAAAGCGGAGCTTCCTGATGCCCAGATTCTTTATTTGATGCCGTTTATGATTGATACAGCAGAAGAGAAATTACCTTTTCATAAAACTCTGGATGAATTCAGAAATATTCTTAGAGATATCGCCATTGAAAACGGTGCAAGTGTGATTGATATGCAAGCTGTATTTAACGAAGCACAAAAGACTATCGACCCCAAAAAACTTGCTGCCGATGGCATTCATCCGACAAATCTTGGTCATAAAGTAATGGCAGATGCAATAGAAAAATTAATTGAATTTATATAATGCTTGAGGAAAAATTGTAATACCAAGCAAAAGAATTTATAATTGGAATTAGATTGTAGTTACAAAATGTCAAACTCCTTCGGTAATCACCGAGGGAGTTTAATTTCTTACAGACAATTTATTTTATTTATGATACGGAGATATCAATAGAATTCCAAATATGTTTTTCGATAAGAAAAACGGTTGTCATAACGACAACCGTTGTAATTAAAATTGCAATAAATTTTTTATACCGGTTTTTACGTCAAACAAATCAACAAACTTGACGTTTACTTTTACGCCGTCACCTGAATCAAAGCTGATTTCTTGATTATTGGGTACTGCATCTGTTGACGGATAAATCAAAGTTACATTTTCTGCATTATACTTTTTCTGATATGCATACATCTGATACATATCTGACTGCGAAATACCGTAAGTCGGCGGCGTATCATTGAGCAGCTTCCATTTTGTATCCATTACAAAAACTGTGTCTGTGTTGTCAGACTTTCGTGTTATAACAATATCCGGTCTCAGACTGAATATTTCAGGTTTTTCAAAAAGGTGATGTGTTTTATCCTGTGCAGAAACAGTGTATTCATCAGAATTGATTTCCTTTTTGATGAGACAAGCAATATAGCTCTCAAACAGCGTTTCCATCGGAAACAAAAGAGCGTATGCAACATCACTTCCCGCAAAAGAACTGAAGCTTTTTCCCTTGAGAAAAATTCTGCACCAAATCATTGCTCTGCTGTAATCTTTTGTGTTTCTGTCCGGAATACATTTCGAGAAATCCGTATCATAATTCACAGATTCAGGCACTTCTGAAAACGCATTAAGAAGTGTTTTGATATCCGTTTTATTTTTTGACGATTTTGTCTGCCTGTAAAGAAGTGATAACGTTGATTTAATAAGTCTGTTTTCGGGTCGGTTGGTATTGAATTCATCGTATTCAACATAACTGCGCTCTTTATGGGCAAAGTTGAATTTGATTTGCTTTGAAAAAATCATTTTGCCTTTGAATCTGTTACTGTTTTCTTCGACCGTATCATAAGTACACTTTAAGCCTCGTTTTACAATAGTAAAGATTTCCTCAATAAACATTCGGATAAAAATCTCAAATATATCCATTTTTGCAATGTTCACAGTTGATGTCTGGATATTTTTAAACGGTGATTTACGAAGAGTTTTCAGCATTTTAACAATAAGTTTCTTCGCTTCAGAACCGTCTTTATCATCAATCTTTGAACAGATTTTAGGTAAAATCTCAACCGTTGTGCCGTCCTTCATTGAAATCATACCGACATAATTTTTTGCAGTGATAATTTCACCGACACCTTTTTTATATGATATACCCATCAGTTCCAGACCGTCATCTGAATTATCTCTGTTGAGCAGAATGAACTTCTTCAGTTCATCAAATGTTTTCTGCGGAATATATTTTGCTCCGTCAACATTTTTGTCTGCAACAAATGAGCCGTATTCAGTTATTCTGTAAGTGGGCTTCATTTCATTACCTCTTTATCCTAAATAGCAGTAAGTGTCGGGGTTATAACAAGCAAAATCATTGATTGTATATGTTACTTTTTCTTCATCGTCAAAATTATAATTGCCGAACAGTTTCTTATCGTTAACTTTTACAGCTTCGATAAACAGCGGTTCACCTTTTTTCTGATTGTCGCCAAGCACGAGACTGATTTTTTCATAGTCTTCGTAGAAATATTCCTGAAGCAAGGGAATGATTTTTTTTGCGAATACTTTTCCGAGAGTATGAATTGTTCTGTCTTCTTTTACTTCTTTGAAATAGGCGTGACCGATTGTATGTTCACGGTCATAAAGCGCTTCAATTCTTGCGTTGAGTGTTTCAAGAAGTGCTCTGATTGAAATATTCCCAACCATAACATCTGTTAAATATGATGAATCAGGCATCATCTCAACAAATGAGAAACGTCTTCTGAGAGCTGTATCAAGAGCTGCAATTGAACGGTCAGCGGTATTCATTGTTCCGAGAATATAAACGTTATCGGGAACGCCGAAATTCTTCTTTGAATAAGGAAGTCTTGCACGGAGTTCTTCTGCTGCACCGATTCTCTTTGAGGGTTCAATAAGGGTAATAAGTTCGCCGAGTATCTTTGAGATATTACCGCGGTTTATTTCGTCGATGATAAACACTTTGTTTTTCTTCTCTGACTCAACAGCTTCATTGAAAACTGGGTTATACTTTTCAATAAGTTTTAATGCATCTTCAACTGATACTGACATTCTGTAAACGGTTGAGAGAGTCATGGGCTTATTGTTATTGATTTCAAGAATGTTCTCTTTGATTCCCTTAACAACCCATTCCACTTCGCGAATTCGCTTGTAATGTTCGTATTTATTTTTTGTATCCCATTCGTAATTGTCGGTAATAATACCGATTGCATCGATTTCATTTGCATTATAACAAGAGAAAACAATGTCGCCGATACGCATTTTATTAATGAATGCGTTAAGAACTGTTTTACCTCCTTCAACAGAAAAATCGGTGTCCTCAGTTATTATTTCACCGTATGAATCATAACCGATTCTTATGTGTTTGTTTTCAAGACATTCTTTTCGAGTAGGATTATCGTATGTTCTTTCTAACGAAACTTTCCATACCACGGGATTTTTGTTTAATGAGAAATCGGATTTTTTCTGTGCAATTCTTCTCTCGCAGAACTCTTTAAAAATACCGTCTGCAATTTCATATCTGATATCGCCTGCACTACCATCTTCATCATCTTCCATAACAGGTCGTATACCTTCAATAAATTCTTCATAACCGAATGACTGATGGAAGGTTGTGAATTCAATCAACCCTTCGTTTTTATAATTATCATAGCGATCTTTGACTGAATCATAACTTTCAGTTTTCAATTCATCAACAGTTGTATTTTCAATAATTGCAACCGCATAAAGAACCGTATTATATGTTTTACCTGTTCCGGGAGGTCCGTAAAGAATCATATTCTTTTCAATTGTTGTAGGTTCAGATTTAACAACAGGAGCAACTTTTATATCATCCATTTTCATTTTTTGAAGAGCCTCCTTTAACTCAGGTCTCAGTTTCCATACAAAATGATTTTTTCCTTTTTCTACAATATCTTTACCGATAAACGGAATTGTAAAATATCTGGCATCACCGTTGTCAAGGCATTCAGGACACTTGAATCTTCTGAACACTTTTTCGCCGAAACTGCTTCCAAGTCTGTTATAATAATTGAAAGTATTGCCGTATTTTTCAGCGAGATTTGAACAGGTGCTTTCTCCGCCAAGTTCAAGAATCATTTTGAACATTTCTAAATTCTTCTCGTTGGTTATTGTCGAATCTTTCAGAGCAGATAACCATTTTTCAACGGTCATTTTCGGGTTGTATTCCTGAAGCGAGGGCCAGTAACCTTCGTAATAATTTTCATCAAAGCTATCTTTTGTGGTGAGCCATGCAATGTGAGATAGCTCAGGGAAGCTTTTAAAATCAACTGCATTTCTTTTGATAAGTTTATCTACCGATTCACAAATATCAAGATAGAATTTTCCTGACGGCAACTTTTTTAATCCGTTCAATGTGTTGATAAATTCTTCGGGAAAATATTTACTGTCACAGAGAAACTCTCGGTTTCTTGAATCAAGATTTATAAATATATACGGTCTTATCCAATACAGACCAATTGTTATATTCCAGTTTACACTTTTCTGAGAAATAACATCATTGTAGCACTCAATAAATTCATTTCTGAGTGTCTGATTGGGATTGACAGACAGACCGAGTGCAAGTTCAAACAATCTCCAAAGATTTTCAATATCGTTATCATTTCTGTCATCAATAAAATGGTAATAAGTAGCTTTCAGATTATTTAAAACGGGAATACCGTCAAATGAATCAAAATCATATCCGTCAATTGAAAATATATCTGCAAAACCTTTGATGATTTTCTTTCTGTTTAAATCTGTAATTCCCTTGTTGAATAAACCAAAAACAGTAAACGGATCGATATCAACTACCAAATTATCTTTCTCAAGCTTTGGTAATTTAATATCAATCGATTCAAAAACTTTTTTAATTATACGGATAAGTTCATTACGGTCGTTGCGGTATCTCAAGAGTACGTCTGCAAATTCGCTGTAGAACTTAATCCAACCGCCGTTGAAATCTGCCATCTTGACATCTCCTTGAAGATGATATTCTTTCTTTATTTTAATATAAAAATCAATAAATGTAAACATAAATATTTCAAGCCACTGCGGCGCAGTTCGGAGAGAAGATTTTTAAATTTTCTCTCCGATTTTTATAGGGTTTGGGGAAATCATTTCACCAACAAGCGGTAAATGCAGCGGGGCATTTTTGAAAAGTGGGTACCCGCTTGCCCTGCCTGCTATGTTACAAACAAGGGCAAAAAAAAGAGCCGAAATCCGTTGTTTTACTTCGGAATATAGCGTATATACTTACCGTAGTTTTTATTCATCCAATGCTTTCTGAGACTGAGTCTGCAAACAATAACACCGTCAATTCAAGTATTGCAAAAATAATCGCAGGGAATTATAATGAGATTGATAAATAAGAATTTGTAGGAATGAAAGCTATGATTAATGCTAACGAATACGGTTTTTTGCCTGAAAACGACCCATATAAAAACTCCAAAGCTTTTCAAAAAGCGGTTGATAATGGAGGGGCAGTTCAAGTTACTGTTCCCGGCATTTATAAAATTTCCGAGCAAATTGAAATCGGTGATAATACAAAACTTGTGTTCTGTGAAGGCGTAATTCTTCGACGTGAAGCAAGTGTGAGTGGCGTTAACG
>JAZRJH010000092.1:0-4477 GCA_045645685.1 Acutalibacteraceae bacterium | reverse complement strand
ATACCGTATTCTTTGAAGTAATCATAAAGATCGGTGTCTGTTCCTTCCTTACAGAATGTCTGGAACTCCATCTGCTCGAACTCGATTGTTCTGAAAGTGAAGTTACCGGGAGTGATTTCGTTTCTGAAAGCCTTGCCTATCTGACCGATGCTGAAAGGAAGCTTTGCTCTCATTGTTCTCTGAACATTGAGGTAGTTAACGTATTCACCCTGAGCGTTTTCGGGGCGAAGATAGATGATGTTTTTGCTGTCGTTGGTAACGCCTCTGAAGGTCTGGAACATCAGGTTGAATTCTCTGCTATCTGTGAAATTGTGTTTACCGCAGTGGGGGCAGGGGATTGAATGAGCCTTGATATACTCAAACATTTCCTCTTTTGTCATACCGTCTGCGTGTGCATCGGGATTAAAGTCGTCGATAAGGTTATCTGCTCTGTGGCGCTTTTTGCATTCTTTACAGTCAAGAAGAGGGTCTGAGAAGCTGCCGACATGACCGCTTGCTTCCCATACTCTGGGGTGCATGAGAATATCAGCGTCAACTTCGTAGCTGTTCTTTCTTTCCTGAATGAAACGCTTTCTCCATGTGTCCTTAACGTTGTTTTTCATTCTTGCACCAAGGGGGCCGTAGTCCCATGTGTTTGCAAGACCGCCGTAGATTTCGCTGCCGGCGAAGATGAAGCCTCTGCCTTTGCAAAGGGCAACAATTTTTTCCATGGTTTTTTCGGTATTTTTCATCATATCCAAAACTCCCGCCATTATAATTTTTTACTCTATTATGATATCCAAAATATACTTCAAAGTCAATGCTTATGAAAACAAAAAAGACCGCAAAAAACGGTCTTTTTTAGTAATTATTAATATATTCTGTATATTATATCGATAATATGTGGTTTTTACTTGTTTTTGTTCCTTTTTCTGATGAGAATTGCTGCAACGGCAACAAGCGAAACTGCCGCAACTGCAAGGGCGATATAAAGAAATGCGGGGTTTGGTCCGGCAACGAAAATTGCGGTCGGGCCGTCTGCACCGCCGATGATTGCGATTGAGCTGTCGTTCATATTGTTTATCCTTTCTTCAAAACGATTTTTTCTTTCAGAAATTTGCTGAAATCAAGCAGCATGGTCTGGGATGAGCCTTTGATGATATATTCTTTTTCTTTGGTTACAATATGCACCTCGGGATTCGGGAATCTTGAATGAAAACCTTCTTCATTGACAGCAATGATATCCACGATGTTTATATCAATTTTTTCGGTGTTGAAAATTCCCTGCGGAATTATGCCGAAGACGTTTTCGTCAGTAACTGTCAGCGAGCAGTTTCTTTCCTGAATTTGCGAAGCGATTCCGCTGAATATTATGAACGCCGCAAACAAGGAACAAAATATTGTTGAAGCTAGGTCTTTCCCGATAAACGGCGGGGTTAAGGCTTTGATAATCAGGTAAACCAAAAGAACACCGCCGCCGACCAAACGAAGCAAAACTGAGCCGTAATTATATTCGCTGTAACTGTAGTTTCTGCTGACGGTTTTGTTTGAAACCAAGGGAGTTTCGTGTTTAACTTTTGCCGTGTCAGATGTTTTGCTTTTGGTTATGTATGCACCGCATTCAGGACATATTTCTTCGTTTTTCCTAACTTTTCTGCCACAATTCAGGCATTTCATCTCCATCCCTCCTTGATTTATTTTATCATAAAGAATATTGCTGTGTCAACAAATCACTTTAATGTTGATATTTTCAGGATGTGTGATATAATTTAAAATGGAATAAGTTATTCGGAGGGAAACCATGGCTGATTATAAAATCACAAATCCTTATGCTGATATAAATGATTTGATTAAAAACAGCGATAATCATTACAAAACCAATCTCCATACCCACTCGACCTACAGCGATGCAAATTTCACCATGACCGAGATGATTGAGGGTTTTTACGATAACGATTTCGATATTCTTGCTTTTGCGGAACACGGAATTTTCGGCAAGGAATGGGACAAAGAACCCACTAAAATTCCTCTTTTCACCTTCCAGTATCTCTGGCACGGAAAGAAAGTTCATCCCACAACAGAGCAATACAAGGCATTTTTGAACGGTACATACAAAACACCTGCCGATGCAAGAACAAAGAAAAGGGGACTTATGTGTGTTCCTGATGCGATTGAGCTTAATATGTTCACTCTTGTGAAGAATCATGTCAACGGATATTTTACAAATGATGCATATGAAGGAAAATACGGCAAGGAAAATGACTTTGAAACACCGATAAGACTTGTTGAAGAAAGCGGCGGTATTTCACACATCAACCACCCCACCGACTGGCTTCAGGCTTACAAAGACCCGTCTGTTGCGAAAGTTCCCGAGAATATCGCATTTTTTGCCGACCTTTTGAGAAGATACAAATCCTGCCTTGGCATTGAAGTTCTGAATATGTATGACCCACCCAACAGAAGCGACACAATTCTTTGGGGTGAGCTTCTGAAAACTCTCATTCCCGAAGGTGAAAGAACGGTGTGGGGATTCGGCAACAGCGATGCGCACAGAGTATGCGAAATCGACACCGCATTCATGGATTTCATTCTGCCTGAATACTCTCTTGAAAATCTCCGAAAGGCTATGGAAAACGGTAATTTCTTTGCGGTTGCACGCTATGCGAAGAACGAACTCGGCGAAGATTTCAAGGGCGAAGGCGCAGTTCCCGTTGTTACGGAAATTGCGGTTGATGATGATAATGATACCATAACAATCAAGGGAAGAAACTGCGATGCAATCGAGTGGATTGCCGACGGAGAAATCATTGAAACTTCGGCTTCGGAAATCGGCGGCGAGCTTGTTTCAACCGTTAAACTCCGTGAAAAGAGTGATAAAATCAGTTGTTATGTAAGAGCGCAGCTCAAGGGAAAAGGCGGCATCTGTATGACACAGCCGTTCATCTGTGATGACGGAAACATGGCTCGCTTCAGAAAGCCGATACCTGCCCCCAAAAAGCTCACAAAGGCACAGCAACTCAAGAAAAAGTTTGCCGACACAAGACTCGGTGTTATCATTCTGAGAATGATGATGGGCGAAAAGACAAATGTCTGATGTGTAAGCAATTCTCCGTATAGTAAATTTTTATAGATTAAAACCCTGATTTTTTTCTGTTTTTGTAACACTTGAAAAAATCGTGTATACGGACAAAAAAATTCCAAAAAAATATATACAAACGCAAAAAATTGTGATAAATTATTAGTGTTTTAAATAACAAAGGAGTGTGTCTAATATGAAAAAGGTTTATGAAGGCAAAACAAAACACGTTTTTGAACTTGATAACGGCAACGTAATGCTTAAGTTCAAGGACGATTGCACAGGTAAAGACGGCGTTTTCGATCCCGGTGAAAACACAGTAGGTCTCACAATCGAAGGCATCGGCAAGGCAAATCTCCAGACATCAATTCACTATTTCGAGCTTCTTAAGGCTGCAGGCATCAAGACTCACTATGTTGGCGCAAACATTGATGATGCAACAATGGAAGTTCTTCCCGGTAAAGTTTTCGGTCACGGTCTTGAAGTTATCTGCCGCCTTGTTGCAACAGGCAGCTTCATCAGAAGATACGGCGAATACATTGCAGACGGCACAGTTCTTGAAGGCGGCTATGTTGAATGCACATTCAAGAATGTCGCTCTCGGCGATCCCCTCGTAACAGGCGAAGGTCTTGCAGCTCTCGGCGTTATGAGCCCCGAAATGTTCGAAAGCATGAAGGCTCAGACACTTGCAATCACAAAGATTGTTGCTGACGACCTTAAGTCAATCGGTCTTGACCTTTGGGATATCAAGTTCGAATTCGGTTACAACAACGATGAAGTTATCCTTATCGACGAAATCGCATCAGGTAATATGCGTGTTTATAAGGACGGCAAGATTGTTGATCCCGTTGAGCTTACCAAGCTCATTCTCAACAGATAAATTCGGACTGTCTCACTAATCGAAAAACAAAAGAAACTTAATGAATAAAAGGCTTGAGCAGGAATTGAACCTGCTTAAGTCTTTTTTATATTTGGATTATATAAAAAGGGGACTGTGCCGAAACACAGTCCCTTTTGCTGTTTCTTATTTAACTTTTACTTTGTAGCACTTGATTTCGAAGGGCTTGATTTCAAAGTTCATTGTTTTGCCGTCTGCAATGTCAGCTGCAACATCTTCTCTTTCAAGAAGGTTACATTCTGCAACGCTTGCGATTTCAGCGAAGAAGTCAACCTTAACTGCTGCTCTTCTGCCTGCCTTTTCAACAAAACGAACGATATAAGCATCTTCGTCTTCGCACTTCTTGACTGCTTCAAGAGTAACATTCTTGCCGTCAACAGCGATGAATGAGCCGCTTTCTGGGCCCTTTGCATCTTCTGCAAGTTCAACGGGAAGCATGGGATTGTTGAATTCAAGACCTCTTACGAGAGTTTCGGCATCCTTCCAGCTTCCTGCATGGGGATAGAGTGAATATGTGAAGTAGT
>JAZRJH010000091.1:0-28420 GCA_045645685.1 Acutalibacteraceae bacterium | reverse complement strand
GCAAAAGTTCTCGGCACAAAATATATCAGAATGTTCAGCTTCTTCTTCACAAAAGGACAGAGCATTGAAGAATACAAAGACGAAGTTTACGCAAGACTTACCGCTATGGTTGACTATGCTTGCGAACACGATGTTCTCTGCTGCCATGAAAATGAAAAAGGCATTTACGGTGATATCCACGAAAGATGCCTTGAACTTGCAGAGCATTTCGGCGATAAGCTCGGCTGCATTTTTGACCCTTCAAACTATATTCAGTGCGGCTGTGATACTGCTGAAGGCTTCAAACTTCTCAAAAATCACATCACATACATGCACATAAAAGACTGCATCGCAGAAATCGATACAGTCGTTCCAGCAGGCGAAGGCGACGGACATCTTGAAGACATCATCAGAGCTCTCGATCAGGAAGAAAAAGTATACTTCCTTTCCGTTGAGCCTCATCTGAGAGTCTTTGAAGGTCTTGACAATCTTGAACCCGATGACTCAACCGCATCAAAGATGAACAGCAAGTTTGTTTATCCCGATAACAAAACTTCATTTGCTGCAGCTTGCTCAGCTATCCACAGCATCGTTGAAAAGGTTCAGCCCGTTAGATTCGGCATTATCGGCGTAGGTAACATGGGACGTTCACATATCAATATGCATCTCAAGGGCGCTCACAAAGAGCTTCGCATCACAGCTTGCGCTGATATCGATCCCAAAAGACTTGAAGGCGCAAAAGAGCTCATGCCTAACATCAAAACATATAATTCCGCAGAAGAACTTATCGACAGCGGTGAAATCGACGTTGCACTCATTGCAACTCCCCACTATGACCACTCCCCCATCGCACAGTATGCATTCTCAAAGGGTGTTCATGTTCTCACAGAAAAACCCGCAGGTGTTTACACAAAGCAGGTAAGAGAAATGAACGAAGCAGCCGCAAAAACAGACCTTGTTTTCGGTATCATGTATAACCAGCGTACAAACTGCGTTTACAGAAAAATGCGTGAACTCGTTCAGAGCGGTGAACTCGGCGAAATCAAGAGAGTAAGCTGGATTATCACTGACTGGTACCGTACTCAGGCATATTACAATTCAGGCGGATGGCGTGCAACATGGGCAGGCGAAGGCGGCGGTGTTCTCCTTAATCAGTGCCCCCACAATCTTGACCTCTGGCAGTGGATTTGCGGTCTTCCCGTTAAGGTTAAGGCTTTTGTTCACGAAGGCAAGTGGCACAACATTGAGGTTGAAGACGATGTAACAATCTATGCCGAATATGCAAACGGTGCAACAGGTACATTCATCACCACAACAGGTGATTGCCCCGGTACAAACCGATTTGAAATCACTCTTGACGGCGGCAAGCTCGTTTGTGAAAACGACAAGCTCATGCTTTACAAACTCAAAGGTCTCACATCAGAACATTGCGCAAATGCAGAAGAAGGCTTCGGCTGGATTGAAGGCGAATGGATTGAAGTTGAAACCGACGGCAGAAACAAACAGCATTCCGAAGTATGCAATAAATTTGCAGCTGCAATTCTTCGCGGCGAAGAACTTGTTGCAAAGGGCGAAGAAGGCATAAGAGGTCTTTCAATCTCCAATGCTGCTCATCTTTCGGCATGGCTCGGCAAGGAAATCGAGCTTCCCGTTGACGAAGATGTTTACTATGCAGAACTTCAGAAGAAAATCGCTGCAGGCAAGGCTGAAAAAGACGTTGTCGTTGAAGCAATCCAGGGCGATATGTCCTCCACTTTCTGATTGAAAGGAAGCAATACTATGAAAGTTGCTGTTATCGGCTGCGGCGGAATATCGGCAATGCATTTGAATGCATTGCACGATAATCCCGACACGGATATCGTTGCCGTTGCCGATATTAAACCCGAAAGAGCCGATAAAGCCGCCGAAGAATACGGTGCAAAGGCATATTATGATTTTGATGAGCTTCTGAAAAATGAAGAACTTGATTCAATTCACATATGCACTCCGCACTATCTTCACACGGACATGGCAATAAAGGCTCTTGAAAAGGGCATAAATATTTTAACGGAAAAACCCTGCTCTGTTTCAATCGGTGAGATTGAAGCTCTTCGCAAGGCACAAAAAGAAAGCGGAAAGCAGGTTGGAGTCTGTTTCCAGAACAGATACAACAACTGTGTTCTTCGTGCAAAAGAAATAATTGCATCGGGCAAACTCGGCAGAATGCTCTGCGCCCGTGCTTTTGTTACATGGAGCAGAGGCATGGATTATTATTCCGACGATTGGCACGGCACTCTTGAAAAAGAATGCGGCGGCGTGCTTATTAATCAATCCATCCACACACTCGACCTGATTCAATATCTTTGCGGAAAATGCAAAAAAGTTACCGCCCACGTTTCAAATGACCACTTGAAAGGCAAAATTGAAGTGGAAGACAATGCAAGCGTGCTCATGGAGCTTGAAAGCGGCATAACCGCAATGATGTATGCCACAACGGCTTATGCCGAAAATTCGGATGTTCTCATTGAGATTTCATTTGAAAACGGCAAACTCCGTTTTGAGGGCGACAGACTTTATTCTGCTGATAAAAACGGCAACATTGCCGAAGCATGCGAAAGACCCGAAGCGGTTTATCACGGACAGAGCTACTGGGGTGTCGGTCATTCCATTCTTATTAACGATTATTATGACTGCCTGAAAACGGGCAGAAAATTCGGTATTGATTCCTTTGAAGGCGGCAATGCGGCAAGACTTGTTTTTGCCTGCTATGAGTCATCCGAAAAAGGCGAAAGCGTTGAAATTCTTTGATTAAAAAGGAGAAAACATTATGTTTCATGATAATTTAAAAGGCAGAGTAGCCGTTATCACAGGCGGCGGCGGTGTTCTTTGCAGCGGCTTTGCGAAGGACCTTGCAAAGCTCGGCGTTAAAGTTGCTGTTCTCGATTTAAGAGAAGAAGCTGCACAGAAAGTTGTTGATGAAATCACCGCAGAAGGCGGCACAGCTCTTGCAGTAGGCTGCAACGTCCTTGAAGCTGAAAGTCTTGAAGCTGCAAAAGCAAAAATCATTGCAGAACTCGGCATTTGCGATATTCTTATCAACGGTGCAGGCGGCAACTCACCGCTCGGCACAACAACAAAGGATACTCTTGAACTCAAAGATATGGCAGAAAAGGCAGAGGGCGTTAAAACTTTCTTCGACCTTGATGCAAAGGGAATCGAATTTGTTTTCAATCTTAATTTCCTTGGCACACTTCTCACAACACAGTGCTTTGCAAAAGAAATGGTTGGCAGAGAAAATGCAACTATTCTCAACGTTTCTTCAATGAACTCATTCAAACCGCTCACAAGAATCCCCGCTTATTCAGCGGCAAAAGCAGCTATTTCAAACTTCACACAGTGGATGGCTGTTCACTTTGCAGAGGTTGGAATCAGAGTCAATGCGATTGCACCCGGATTCTTCTCAACAATCCAGAATGCAAAGCTCCTTTATAATGAAGACGGCTCACTCACCGAACGTTCAAACAAGATTATCACTCACACTCCCATGCGCCGTTTCGGTGTTCCCGAGGATCTGACAGGTGCTCTTGTTTTTCTCTGTGACGAGCAGTATTCAGGTTTTGTAACAGGCGTTGTTCTTCCCGTTGACGGCGGTTTCTCCGCTTATTCGGGCGTATAATTCAAAACAGACGCAAAATTAACCGGCAGGATTTAAACCCTGCCGGTTTTTGCATTATTGAGCGATATTCTTCTTCGCCTTACGCTTTCTGATCAGCTTTCTGAGAATGATTACAGCAACCGCTACAAGAATAACTGTAGGAACTATAACGGGAATTCCGCCGATTATTGTAACTGCAAAATCTTCAATTCCTTCTTTGAGATCATCGATATTATCAAGGAATTCGTTCTTGATTCTCTGACCGAGAGTAGGTTCTGCTTCGCTGACTCTTTCAACTTCATCAATATTGAGAGTTACCGTGCTGTAGCTCACTCTGTTTTCAAGCACACGAAGCTGTGCGGTGTAGTTTTCAATCTGATAATTGACTTCAGAAAGTCTTTCCTGAATTGCAAGCACATTTTCAAGCGAAGCCGCTTTTTCAAGAAGATTGGTGAGCGTTTCTTTTTCTGTTTTGTAAGCGGAAATTCTGCTCTCCATATCAACATATTCGAGAGTCACATTCTTCTGTGTTTCGGTTTTTGAAGTGATTTTTCCGTTTTCTTCAGCAGAAAGCATGAATGAATCGAGCTTCTCTGCAGGAATTCTCAGAACATATGTTGAATGTCTGTTTGAATTATAATATCCGCCCATGTTCGCATCGGAATTTTCAATATATCCGCCGTTTGCCGCTACATTTGCGGTGAGAGATGAGATATATTTATCATATTCTTTTGTCTGAACATACGCTTCAACTGTTTTGATTATTTTTTCGTTGTTTGCTTCGGGTATTTTGCCGTCTTCGGTAACAGCACTCTCCATCTCTGATTTGTTGAGAGAATCCGAAGCGAAAGAGTCAAAGACTATTCCGCCTGCGCTTTCTGCGGACGAGAAATAGTCCATATCTCCGATAGCCATATCATTTGCTTTTGCACCGCATCCGACAAGCGATACGGCAAGGACAATGCACAGTAACAATGCGAAGATTTTTTTCATTTCAATCACCTTTCTTTTTTCTTTTAAATGTTTCTTATATATTAATTTTCTTCAAAAGCATTGACATTTTCATGAAAATATGTCAGTAATATAATATAGAAATATTATAGGAGGATTTTCTCATGAAGAAATTAATTGCTTTGATTTCAGTTCTTGCAACGCTGATTTCACTCTCCGCCTGCAAGATGAATAAAGAACTCACTCCCGAGGAAAAAATGTCACAGTACGCCGCAGAAGAATCAAAAATGGTTGCCGAATCAATCAAGGCTGAAAACGATTATATCGATGGCGTTAACGAATATTCAGATAACGAAATCGGCAAAACCGTCAAGGGTAAGCGAATTGTTGTCAGATGCGAAAGCGCATTCGGATATAAGTATCTCGTCTTCATCTTCAACAAGAAGGGCGAAATGACAAAGCGTTCCAGCTATGAATTCTACGACAACATCGATAACTACGAAGTTCAGAAAGAAATCAAGAAGCCTTACGGAAGCAAGAAACTTGTTGACACCGACGACAAGGCAAGAATGGTTGTTTACGAATACGAAGAAATGTGGGCTCAGACCTACGATGAAGTTTATGCCAACTATAAGAACTCCGAAATCAACGATCTCGGATATACACTTGTTGAATAATCAAGCACTCAAGCCGTCCGCAAGGGCGGCTTTTCAGTTATATTGTTTAAGATAATAATGGTCGATTGTTTCTCTGTCGAATGTATAGATTATATCAGCGTTGAATATTTCCGTCTTCTGCGGATTATCCGACGAAAACTTGAATTCATTCTGACTAGCGGCATATGCTTCATTGGCGGCATCAAAATCTTCACGGGATATTCCGAAATGCTCAACAAACTGAAGCATTGCCATTCCACCCGATGCATCAACGGATATTTTCCATTTTTTATATTCTTCCGAATCAACAAGACCTATAAACTCAGACGGGATAACGGAATAGATTTCTCTGTAAATTCCGCTATCAAAAAGAACCGACGAACCAATTGCCGCTGACTGATTCTGCACAGATATACAGTCTTCTTCGGCGGCGTTATACATTATTTCTTCATCGTTGACTTTTCCCACATAGGAATCCGCAAGATAACCGAAGCCGTTTCCGCTTTCAGCCGATGCCATATTATCTGCTGATTTGCTTGCTCTGAATATAAACCCGGGAGAAAAGATAACAAGAGTAAAAACTGCCGCCGCAGCAACGGGAATCCAGAGCTTATAATTGAAGCGTTTTTTCTTATGATTTTCACAAGCCACAATGATTCTTTCCTGCTGAATTTCGCTGAGATTTATCTCTTCAACTGCAGGCTTTATTTTTTCAAAATCCATGTTATCTCGCCTCCTTTTCATAAATTTCACGAAGTGCATCTCTGCCTCTTTGCAATCGCTTTTTGACCGCCGCTTCCGTTATTCCGAGCATGGATGCAATCTCCCCCGCTTTATAGCCTTCAACATAATGAAGATGAATAACAATCCTGTATTTTTCTTCAAGCGAAACCAGCATTCCGAGAATTTGCGCATTATTCTCGCTTGTGCCGAGATTCCGTATTTCGTCAAGACTGACAAAGCTGTGGTGTTTTCTTTTTCTTAAAATATCTTTGCATATGTTCGATGCGACTTTTATAAGCCATGCTTTTTCATGCTCTGCATCATTGAATTCAGGAGCTTTTTCCACATACTTCAAAAAGCAGTCCTGAACAGCATCGCTCGCATCCTCCCTGTTACCCGTTATAACAGAGCAGAGCCGATACAGACTGTTGCCGTATTCATTGACCGCTCTTCGGGCATCGGGAATCAATTTTTCTTTTTTCATGGGCAAAGCACCGCCCCCTTTTCACTATATACACGAATCAGATTGCAGAATGGTGACAAAAAAACAAAGCATTCCCGAAAAAATTTCAGGAATGCTTATTTTTATTTTGAATAAACCTTAAGAATTTCGCCGATATACATTTTATGATAATCCTTTTGGGCATAGTTATTCTCTATTGCCGAGTCAATAAAACCTGCAGGGTCAAGAAACTGCGATGCCATTTTGCGGCATACGAGAGTATATTCAGCTTCTTCAAATGTTACTGTTCCGTCAATAAAAGCAGGTGTGAAACCGCATTCTTTTGCCTTGTTGATATCTCTTCCGCTTTTTGTGCCGCAGATTCGGAGTTTATCCTTATATTCGGGCGCAAAGAAAGAAATTGTGAAAACTTCTTCTTTCTCAATGAATTCATAGGTGTAACGCTGGGGTCTGATAAAAACAAAAGCCGCATCCTTGCCCCAGATTTCGCCGAGTGCTCCCCAGCTTACGGTCATGGTGTTGAATTTTTCCGAAGTGCCTGCGGTAACAAGACCCCATCCGTCAGAAATGAGCTCGGGTGCGCTGATTTTTATATCTCTGATATTGATTTCTTTCATGATTGCCTCCATATGTTTCGTTAATCTGTGATTATTATATCACAAACTATATTTATTGTATAGCCATAAAATTTATGCTTCCGGATATGTATCGTAAAAAAACTGTTAATTTTTCAAAATAATATTTGAACTTTATAATAATAAATGTTAGAATATATATCTATATAATAAGAAGGAGGTTGCCTGAATGTCAGAAGAAAACATAAAGGGTATACCCGAAGAAGAAACCGCAGAGCTTCAGAACGAAGAAATTACGGAAACAACGGAAGAGATTCCTGAAGAAGTCTCTGAAGAAACAGAAGATGAAACTGTTGATGAGATTTCGGAAGAAACTGCTTCCGAAGATAATTCCGACGAAGAAGTTGAAGAAGAATCTGCAACAGAAGAAGAAATCACTCCCATCGATGAAGATAAACTTTGCATTTTCTGCGGAGAAAGAGAAAAGTCGGAAGACAGCGACTGCTGTGAAGAATGCGAAGCAAAAATGCTTTCAAGAAAAATACCTTTTACTGCCTGGATTTGCGGGCTTGCAGCAGTAGTATTCAGCGTTTTTGCGCTTGCACTCGTTTTCATTCTTACCGCTCCCTCAATCCAGGTTGCAAAAGCTGATGATTATGCAAAGGAAAACCGCTGGTATTCCGCATACACCGAATATTCAAACGTTGACGCTGTTATCAGTGAACTTGCAAACATTCTCGGCGGTGATTCACCTTTCCTTAAAACAGGTTCAAAACTTGCAGTCAAGAAATTTGACGCTCTTGCACACTACACTTCACCCCTCGAAGCCTTCTATTATGAAGGAACAAGCGTTGAGCATCTTGAGGGCAAATCAATCGGCAATATGGATGAATATTATCAGGTCTATAACGACTATCTCTCATCATATGATATTGTTCTTACAACACTTGAAACAAAATTCGGCACATCTTCTCCCACCGCAGAAGAAATGCACGCTGTTGTTGAAGAGCTTCGCGGCACAGAAGGCGTGAGCGATATCTGGGTTGACTACTATCATCTCACGTTCGTTTATAATTATAACGAATCCGATGAAGATGCTCTCAAGTATCTTAAGGCAATCGACGAAAACGCCAAGAAATCAGATTTTGATTATTCATGGCTTTATTACACCGAAATCGCTGACCTTCTCTATAAAAACGGAGATTATGAAGGTGCTTCCGAATATCTTGAAAAGCTCATCAAAAAAGACCACACAAACTTTGGCGCATATGAACTTCAGATGCGCATTGTCATGAAGAATGACGGTCTTGACGAAGCTAAAAAACTTCTTGACGAATTTATCGAGCATAACGAAGGCCTTGATACCGCTTATGTTCTTGAAACCATGTATCTCCGCTGTGCAAAGGAATATGACAAGGCAATCGTGCTCTGCACAGAGGCAATGGAAGAATACTCCTCATCACCCGAAATCAACCGCCAGCTCGCTCTCGTCCATCTTCTCAAGGGCGACTACGGAAAAGCTTATGAATCAGCATTTGCAGCTTACAGCAATGCGGTTTACATCGCACAGTATTATCAGGACCAAAGCTCTCTCACAAACCAGCTTTACAACACACTTTATCTCTGCGCATATATGGAATCCGAAAACGGTACAATGTCCACAGAAAATGCTTCGCAGATAACTCAGATTCTTTCTGACCTTAAGGATTTCGTCAGCACACAGTCAGTTCTTGATATCATCAACGGCACAAAAACTCCCGAACAGATTCTTACGGAAGGAGAGTTTGATTTAGTATGAGAACAATTTATATTATAACACGAATCATCACCTTCTTCGGTGCATATCTCAGGGGATTCTGGGAACATCTTACTTGCAAGATTCTTGCTCTGCCCGTTGAAATTCCCGGTTACCTCAGACTTGACGAAGCCTGCAGCCATGTTGAACATTCCCTTGCAAAGAAAGGCTTTTCGGCTTATCTTATTGCAACCGGCGCAGGATTCATGAATTTCATGACAGGTCTTCCCATCTTCCTTGCAGGCTATATGAATCTGAAATATATGGGGCTTACCGCTTATGATGATCTCGGATATTTCATTTTCTATGTTGTTCTGATTTATATCGGACTCTCAATGCTCTGCAACATCTTCCCCTCAATCGAAGATGCAATGAATCTTTTTGATGTTGCATATAAGCAGAAGAAAATGGGTATCATCGGCAGAATTGTTTTTGCAATTCCTTCTGCTCTCGCTTATGTTGGCGCATATCTTGAAAAATACTGCATCACATTTGTTGTTCTTTCAGTAGCAACCATTCTTTCGATTATACTTTAATTTCCACAAAAAAACAAAAACGGGTTTTGCAAAATGCAAAGCCCGTTCTTTTTTATAAAAAGCAAAAACGGAGAAAACTCTTCTGAGATTTCTCCGTTTAAAGCTAACTTAAACTCTGACTTATGCTTCCTTAACTACAACCTGCTTGCCGTTATAATAACCGCACTCGGGGCAAAGTCTGTGAGTTCTCTTGTACTCACCGCAGTTTGAGCACTTCTCAAGCTGGGGAGCTGACATCTTCCATACGTTGGAGCGTCTCTTGTCTCTTCTTGCCTTTGATACTCTTCTCTTGGGTACTGCCATGCCTAAGCACCTCCTTAATTTTGTGCCTTATTAAACCCTTGGGTTTTTATTTTAATTATCCAAAAGCTGCTTAAGCGCCGCAAGACGCGGGACAACCTCTTTTTCGCAGCTGCATGAGCCGTCATTCAAATCAGCGCCGCACTTATAACACATCCCCTTGCAGTCCTTTTTGCAAAGAAATTTTGAGGGAAGGTCAAGGAAAATATCCTCGGTTATAAGCTCATCGAGATTGAATCGAAGCTCATTGACGAGCAAAAGCTCATCGTTTGTTTCGTCATTAAGACTTGTAACAAGCGTGTGGAAAACTTTGGTTGCGAGCGAGAGCGAAATCGGTTTTGCGCAACGGTCGCAAGCGGTTTCAAGAGTGAAATCCGCCGTCGCATGAAGTTCAACTATGCCAGTATAGTTGCCAGCATGGCCGCTGATTTTTACCGAAGAAGCAAAAGGCTTCGAGCCGTTAAGCTCCTGCTCCGAAAGGTCAAGCTCATAATTGAACTGCTTAACCATTCCTTCATTGTTAAAAATAGGTTCTAAATCCAATATCATAAATTTACACCTAAAATCACGCACAAAATATTATATATTCAATAGCGCAATTTGTCAACTAAAATTTTGAATTAAATTCAGATTTTTTCGCAGAAATCGAAAATTCTTGCGGGGAGATCACTTTCATCGCATGAAATTGTGAATGTGATATCCTGCTCTGCTGTCTTGCTGAGAGCTGCAACCTTCTCAAGGAAGTTTGCAAGTTCTTCGTAATCTCTGCCGCCAATCTTAAGAGTAGCATCAACAAGGATGTCTGTGATATCATGGTTACCTGCTGCGATACCGCAAAGGAAGCCATAGAATGCATCATAGCCTGATACGTTATAAAGATCTGTTTCAACAAGTCTTGCTCTGTAGTTTACATCCAAAGTAAGAAGTCTTTCTTTTTCGACGCAAACAACATTGCCGTTTGACTTTTCAACAGCTGCATTTACGAGCTCGATGAGTTTCTTTGTTTTGCCTGAACCTTTGTTACCGATAATAAGTTTTACCATTTTGAAATCCTCCTGTATAGTAAATTTATTTAAGTCTTTCTTCGAGTGCCTCTTTTTCAGCCTCATAACCGGGCTTTCCGAGAAGGGCAAACATATTCTTTTTATAGCTCTCTACGCCGGGCTGGTCGAAGGGATTTACTTCGAGCATGTAACCTGAAAGTCCGCATGCCTTTTCGAAGAAATAAATCATCTGACCGAGAGTGTATTCATCCTGCTTGTCGATTTCCATAACGATGTTGGGAACATCACCGTCTGTGTGAGCAAGAACAGTTCCTGCAAAAGCCTTGCTGTTAACAAAATGAACTGTTTTGCCTGCAACGAAGTTGAGTCCGTCACCGTTGATGTCATCAAATTCGATTTCAACATCTTCCTTGGGATTGTTAACCCAGATAACAGTTTCAAAAAGTGTTCTCTCGCCTTCCTGAATATACTGACCGAGAGAGTGAAGGTCTGTTGAGAAGATTGCTGAAGTGGGATAAATACCCTTGTTTTCTTTGCCTTCGCTTTCACCGAAGAGCTGCTTGAACCATTCGCAGAACATTGTCATTGAAGGTTCGTATGCTGCCATCATTTCAAGCTTCTTGCCGTCGCGGTAAAGAAGATTTCTGATTGCCGCATATTTATAGCATTCATTTGAGAATATGTCTTCTTTTGAATAAGCCTCTCTTGCATCTGCAGCGCCCTGCATAATTGCATCGATATCAATTCCTGCAACCGCAATGGGAAGAAGACCAACAGCGGTAAGTACGGAATATCTGCCACCTACATCATCGGGAACAACAAAAGTTTTGTAGCCTTCGCTGTCTGCAAGAGCTTTAAGTGCACCCCTTGCCTTGTCTGTTGTTACATAGATTCTTTTTGCAGCTTCTTCCTTGCCGTATTTTTCTTCAGCAAGTTTCTTGAAGATGCGGAATGCAATTGCAGTTTCGGTTGTTGTGCCTGATTTCGAAATAACATTGATTGAGAAATCCTTGCCTTCGATAAGTTTTATAAGCTCTGCAACAGCCGATGAACTGATTGTATTGCCACCGAAATAAATATCGGGAGTATCTTTCTTAACAAGATTGTAGTTGTTGGATTTTACAAATTCGATTGCAGCTCTTGCACCGAGATATGAGCCGCCGATACCGAGAACAACAAGAACTTCTGAATCCTTCTTGATTTTCTCTGCACATTCTTTGATCTGAGCAAATTCTTCTTTGTCATAATTAACGGGAAGGTCTACCCAGCCAAGGAAATCGTTGCCTTTGCCTGTTCCTTCGTGGAGCATTGCATGAGCCTTTGAAACTTCAGCCTGCATTGCTTCGAGTTTTTCTTTGCAAGCATATGCGCCTGCATAATTGAGATTGAGTTTTAACGCCATCTGAGTCTTTACACCCCTACTATAAATAACTGTATAAATAATGTTTATTTAATATATTTTACCCTATAAATCAATTCTTTGCAACTGTTTAAGGTGAAAAATATAAAAAAATTTATTTTTTAAGGGTGTTTTTTATAAAAATCTTCTATAAAATTCATGTTTTTCCCTTGTGATTATTTTATCATATTCCGTGAGCTTTTGCAAACAGTATTTATGAAGCAATTGCGCTTATTATCCGCTTGAAGATTATTCCGAAATCAAGACTCCCGACGCTGTCAGGCGCAGTCAGATTATAGACACCGATTTCTTCATCGCCAAGCCTGAATGTTACCGTGCCGAGCACCTGACCGTTTTCGACGGGAGCGACAACATCAACGGCAAGGTCAACCGTCTGGGTTATATCAGCTTCTCTGCCTTTCTCGATTAAAACGGAGTTGGCTTCGGGAATTTTCGGAGAAATTTTTTCTGTTACACCGTTTATTACCCCCACATCAGGAATCAGATTTTTATCGATAACGGGAGTGACGGTCGTGTAATTCGCAAATCCCCAGTTGAGCATGGATTTTGCTGTTTCAAACCTATCGGAACTGTTTTCACTTCCCATAACAACTGCAATCAGATGAGTGCCGTCACGCATCGCACTTGCCGAAACACAGCATCCTGCCTTTGAAGTTGTACCCGTTTTCAGACCTGTTGTACCTTCATAAAATCTCACAAGCTTGTTTGTATTGACAAGCTCTGTCTGACCATTGCGAAGCGAATCCATCCATATTGTTGTGTAATTAGTAATCAGGTCGTGCCGGAGAAGTTCCCTTGACATTATTGCAACATCGAGAGCAGTTGTAAGGTGATTTTCTGTTGTGTCGTCAAGACCCGTGCAGTTTTCAAAATGAGTGTTTGTCATCCCGAGTTGCGATGCTCTTTCGTTAAGGAGATTGACAAACGCTTCGTCGCTTCCTGCTATGTATTCGCCGAGAGCCGTGCAGGCATCGTTTGCGCTGTAAACCGCAGTTGCCTTCAAAAGCTCATCAACTGTCATCTGTTCGCCCTCTTTCAACCATATCTGCGAACCGCCTTTTGATGATGCACTTCCCGAAACTGTCACCACATCAGAAAGCGAAATTCTGCCTTCATCGATTGCTTCGCACACAAGAAGCAGCGGCATAATTTTGGTAACGGATGCAGGATAAAGCTTTTCATTTTCATTATATTTCATCAGCACTTTTCCCGTTGAAGCATCCATGAGCACCGCCGCTTTAGCTTTGATTTCGACAGGTGTTGAGTTTTCCGATGCATAAGAATTGAGCGGCAACAATAAAATCATAACCGCCGAAAGAAATATTGCCATTAATTTTTTCATATCAAATCCCCTTTCAACTAAAATATATGTAATAATCAGCATTGATTATCACCGCATTTTCTGTTATAATTCCATTTGGTGATTTTATGAAAGCTGCATTTTACACGCTCGGATGCAAGGTTAATCAATATGAGTCGCAGGCTATGGCACAAAGTCTTGAACGCCATGGTCTGATTATTGTTGACCATTCGGAAGAAGCGGATATTTATATTGTAAACTCATGCACGGTTACTGCTGAAAGTGACAGAAAAACAAGGCAAGCAGTTCGCCGTTTCAAAAAACTGCATCCCCAAAGCATTGTTGTTCTCACGGGATGTATGCCCCAGGCTTTTCCTGAAATCAGCGGAAAGCTCGATGAAGCGGACATTGTTATAGGAAACAAAAGTAACCGTTTCCTTTTTGATTACATCACTCAGTACATCAATAACCGTGGCAGAATTGTTGCTGTTGACGAGCACAAAACGGGTGATTCCTTCGCAGGAGATTGCATCAGCAATTTCCGCGAAAGAACACGTGCAAGTGTTAAGATTGAAGACGGATGCAACAGATTTTGTTCGTACTGCATAATTCCGTATGCAAGGGGCAGAGTCCGCTCAAAACCTATTGATGAGCTCAGAAATGAAATTGCCGAGCTTGAAAAAAACGGGTTTTCAGAGATTGTTCTTGTCGGAATCAATCTTTCCGCTTACGGCATGGGGCTTGATTATAACATTGTTGATGCAGTGCGACTTGCCGCATCTTTTGACGGAATAAAAAGAGTTCGTCTCGGCTCACTTGAACCCGATCATATCACGGATGAAATCATAAGCGGTCTTGCAGAGATTCCTGAATTCTGCCCCCAATTCCACATATCGCTCCAAAGCGGATGTGACAACACTCTCAAGCGCATGAACAGGCACTATAACAGCGCCGAATATTTTGAACTTTGCCGGAAACTCCGCAACGCATTTTATGACACAACAATAACTACCGATATCATGGTAGGATTCCCCGGCGAAACAGATGAAGACTTTGTTGATTCGCTTGAATTTGCCAAGAAAGTCGGATTTGAAAAAGTCCATGTTTTCCCCTATTCAATCAGACCCGGCACACCTGCTGCAAAAATGAATGATCAGATTCAAAAATGCGAAAAAGAACAGCGTGCAGCATTGATGAGCAAAACCTGCGATGACATAAGAAACGCTTTTTTGAATAATCAGATCGGTAAAACTCTTGATGTTCTTATTGAAGAAAATCACGACGGTTTTGTTCAGGGATATACTGCAAATTATACACCCGTTAAAATCGCAGGCGATGATATTCATGGATTTGTAAAAACTGAAATTGTTGACGTTGAAGACGATTATTGCATCGGTAAAATATAAAAAGCAAAGGGATGTGAATTTCACATCCCTTTATTTTTATACATTATATTATTAAAAGAGCTGCCACTTTCGTGACAGCTCTTGTTTTTGTTTATCAAGGATTATGATTTAAAATCAGTCTTCCTTCTTTTTTCTTGTTGCAACATATGCTGCTGCAGCTGCGCCTGCGATTGCTGCGAATGCTGCAAGACCGCCTGCAACTGAACCTGTTGCGGGGATTTCAACATCAACTTCTGAATCATCAGCTGACTTTTCAGTCCATGTTGCTTCGAATACAAGGTCTTCGTCGCCCATCTTTGAGGGAACTTCGGGGTTCCAACCTTCGAAGATGAAGCCGTCCTTTGCAGGATCTGCAGGAACAGGAATCTTCATGCCCTTAACAACCTTATATGTCTTGTAAACTTCGCCGTCAACAAGGTAAGTTACTGTGTGAGTGTGCTTGACAAGTTCTGCAACACCAACAAGAACAATTACACCGCCAACGATTGAAATACCTGTGATTGTAGCAGCGTTAGCAATTGAAGCTGCGATTACACCGCCTGCAACAACTGTTCCGCCGATAACGATTGTTACGAATGTCTTATCGATTTCGTACTGAGGTTCGAAAACAAGATCTTCAGCAGGCATTGTTTCGGGAACTTCGGGATTCCAGCCTACGAATACATAACCGAACTTCTGAGGTCCTTCGGGAACAACGATTGTATCGCCTTCAGCGAGAACCTGCATTGAGTGAACATTTCCGTCATCACGAAGGAATGTTGCTGTGTACTTATCAGGTTCGGGATCTGCCCATGTTGCTGTGTATGTGAGATCCTTTGCAGGCATTACTGCCACGGGAGCAGGGCTCCAGCCTGCAAACTTGCGGATTTCTGAATCTTCAGGATCAGCAGGAACGGGAACTTCTGCCTGATAAAGAACATCGTATTCTGCATAAACTTCACCATCAACGATGTATGTTACCTTATAGGAGTTAACATCAAACTTTGCATAAATCTTGATGTCTTCTGTACCCATTACCATTTCATCAGGAAGTTCGTTGCCGTCTTCGTCTACCCAAGCAACGAAGGTAAGGCCTTCAACTGTGGGATCTTCGGGATGAACGAATGTTGCGCCTTCTTCAACGTTGAATGAATCGTAAAGTTCACCGTTTTCAGCGAGATAGTAGTTTACTGTGTGCTTTGCAACATCCCATGATGCTGTTGCTGTTACATTGTATGCGGGCATGGTTTCGGGAGCAGCTATTGTTTCGCCGTCTTCGTTTGTCCATGTCCAACCTGCGAATACATGACCTGCCTTTTCAGGAACGGGAAGTCCGCTGATTTCTTCGCCGTAATCAAATGCAACGGGTTCAAGTTCGTTGCCGCCGTCTGTATCAAATGTGATTGTGTATTCATTTACAGTAAATGTACCTGAAACAACTACATCGTCATCGGGCATTGTGAATGTTGTCTTGTCCCAACCGCTGAAGGTATAACCTGTCTTTGTGGGTTCAGCAATAACAGTTACTTCTGTGCCGAATGCAACATCCTTTGTTCTGTCATATTCAACACCGTCTACCATGTAGATAACATCGTTGGTGTTGATTGCCCACTTTGCAACAACTTCAAGGTCTTCTGCGGGCATTGTTGCGGGAAGAGCGGGTTCCCAACCGTCGAAGGTGTAGCCTTCCTTATCGCCGAGTGTGTATTCAGCGATTGCTTCGCCTTCTTCATAGGTTGCAGTGTTTACAACTTCTTCGCCGTCTTTATATGTGATTGTATAAGTGGGATTTGCTTCAAACTTGGGATAAAGGTCAATGTTGCCTTCGGGGATTGTTGTTACGGTGTTACCGTTTGCATCAACCCAACCGTCGAAATAGTGACCTTCCTTTGAGGGCTTGTCTGCAGGAACGGGAATTGCATCGCCTGCAACACCTGCATCAACGAATGATTCGAATACTGAACCGTCTTCGTTCTTGTAAGTTACATCAAAGAGTTCGTTCCATGTTGCTGTGATTGTTACATCTTCAGCAGGCATTGTTTCGGGGATTTCTGAATCCCAACCTGCGAACTCATAGCCTGTCTTTTCGGGATTTGCGAGTTCTTCGGGAACAACAACGGGAGCATCGGTTTCAGCTTCAACTCTGCCGATTTCTTTTCCGTCTGTATCTACAAAAATAACTGAATGCTTTTCGCCCTTCCACTTTGCAACGAGAGTTGCATCTTCTGTGGGAAGTGCATATTCATCACCGGGTACGCCGACTTTTTCTGTGCCGTTATACCAACCGAGAAGTTCATAGCCTTCTCTTGAAACTTCGGGAAGCACAATGCTTTCGCCGTATGTTCCTGTGATTTCATCTTCTTCACATTCGCCTTCGTTAGGATCAAATGTTACTGTGATTTCTTTTGCTTCAAGGATAGCAACGAAGTCCATGCCTTCTGTTGTGTCCATGATAAGTCCGCTGTCAACATCGGGAATCCATGCTAAGAAATTGTAGCCGGGAATATCTTCTGCTGCGGGAGCTTCGGGAGCTTCGATTGATTCACCGTAAGGAACATAGATTGTTTCGTAGGGTTCTTCGCCGTTGTCAAGATCTTCCTGTGTGAGATAGAATCTTGCGGGATATTCGTCAGCGCCTGTTGTGTAAAGAACAAGGTCGCCTGTTACTTCATAAGCTTCATCATCGTTATCGGAGAATACGAATTCTGTTCCGTCTTCGAATTCCCAAGCATCGATGGGATAGTTTTCGGGAGCAAATTCTGTGTAAATAAGTTCGCCGTATCCGAAATATTCTTCTGCAACGATTGTTTCATATTCGCCGTCTTCATCCATGTCAGCCATGAATGTTACTGTGTAGAGATCGGGTTCATAGATAGCTTCGAAGGTAAGATCTTCTGTAGCTGTTTCGGGAAGTTCGATATCCCAATCCACGAATGTCATGCCGGGTACTGTGGGTTCTTCAGGAGTAATAACTTCATCACCGAAGTCGTATTCGTATCTCATGATTGAGTTTCCGTCAGAGAATGTACCTTCAAGAGCATCAAAGATAAATGTTACCTTGATGGGATCATATACGGGATAGAGATGAAGTTCTTCTGTGGGCATTGTTGCGGGAGCATCAGGAGTTGTGCCGCCTTTAACGGTTGTCCAACCAAGGAACTCATATCCGTTCTTCAAGGGTTCACCTGAGGGATGATCTGAGAATGCGGGAAGATCTGCGCCGAAATATGTGGGAACAATTTCAGCAGCTTCGCCGTTCATATCTTCGTAGTGATAAACGAGATTATATTTATTTCTTTCGTAATAAGCATTAACAACGGAGGAACCGTCTGCATTGACAACAACACTCATTGTGCTCATTTCTTCATCAAGGAAGAAACGGTTATCAGCTGATTCGGGTGCTGTTACAGTTGAGTTGGGAGCTGCATAGAGAGTTGTGCTCTGAACTTCTGTGGGGTATGTACCGTCAGCGTTCATGAAATACTGGTTGAGAGTATATGAAACGTCTTCAGGCTCTGACCATACTGCATAAAGTGTGGTTGCATCGTAATCAAATTCTACTGCAACTGCCTGCTCCTGTGCTTCGCCGGGCTTCTGAGTTGACCAGTAAGCAAACACCATTCCGTCGGGATGTGCGGGGTTTGCAACAGCATTAAGATCAACTTCTGTGCCGATGATACCTTCTTCAATTGTGTATGTATCTTCAACCCAGTTTCCGCTGTCATCAACAAGACCCATATCAAAAACGATTTCACTTGTTGTTGTGATTGCGCCTGCTGTTGTGCCGAAATCGGGATCCCATTCCCACATACTTACGTTGCCGTCACGTGATGTTCCTTCTTCACCCATTGAGAAGTCGATGAAGAGTTCAGCAGTAACTTCCTTGCCCTTGTGGTTAAGAACTGTTCTTTCGGGGCTGAAGTAGTAAGGGGGAACTTCTGCATCACCCTGACTGCCGACAGTATTGGTAACATCAGAATCCTTTACGGTAAGATCAAATTCATACATCCAGTCAGAATCTGAAAGAATGTCGTTCTTAATCTTGCTGCCGAAAACGATGTTGTTGGAAATGATGTCATACTTCTCGAAGAAATCAGCGTCATTTTCGATTTCTTCAGCGATGTAATCCATATGTTTGTTTGATTCCCATTCGCTGATGTTTTCTTTCCAAACAGCGCTTGCTTCGAGCTTGTATGCACCGCCGCCGTAGTTTTCATTGGCAGTGATATCTCTCATAACATTGTTTTCAAAATCAGGAAGGTCAAAATAATCCTTGCTGAAAATGAAGCAAGCGTCACCGCCGACGGTGTAATAGCCTGTTTCAATATAGATTCTTGCCTTTACTGATTCACCGGGAGCTGCCTTTGTTGTTTCAATCCAGCTACCGGGATTTTCGGGGTCTTCTCTGAAAAACTTAACGGTGAAGCTGATATCATCGTTAAGAGTTTCGGTTTTACCCGCTGCGTTTGCTGCAACTGACATTGTGCTGAACATCATTACCAATGCAAGGAACATTGCTAATGATTTCTTTAAGATTGTCATATGCATTCTCCTCCTTAATGCGATACTTTCGTATAATACGATTTATTTTATCATAATTCAAACTGAATTTCAATAGTCTTTTAATAATTTATTATTATATATATAGGGAAAATTTTTGTACAAATGTTACATTTTGCATATTATTCCGAAACAGTTTCGGAATCGATTACCTTTGCTGCGCGGATTTTTGCAAGCTCATACATCATTGTATCTCTTGTTTTGCCGTGAACATTGAAGAACATAAGAGTTACACCCTTCATGAATCTGCCGATTGCGGGAGCAAGAGCAAAAACAGTCCAGATACCTGCAAGCATACCGGGGTCAGTCTGGGGAACCTGAACACCGTTGGCATCGATAAGGGGAACATAGTGAATCGCCGCAATTGCAAATGCGCTTATCATTTTAGCAGCAGCATCGGATATGATTTTAAAATAGCTCATTGCAGCAGTAATGGTAGCTTCGTTACGAACACCTGATTTCCATTCAACATAGTCATAAAGGTCGCCATTGAGCGCAGTGCCGCAATATCTCTGGATACTGTTGAGCGAACCGCAGAAGGTAAGAGCAATAATAATCCAGATAAGATTCAACACGAAATGATCTTCACCGAAAGGCTTGTAGCCGACGATCCACATAATGAAATAACAAGCACCGCAGAACATATAGCTGCCTGCCGCAAGATTTCTCAGACCGAATTTTTTAGTGAGTTTTGGTGCGAGCGGAAGCACGAAATAGCTGGGTAAACCTGTGAAAAGACCTGCAATTGTGCCATAAGAAAGTCTGCCCATGCAGTTGAGCCAGAAGAAATCTTCAACCATCGTACCTGTTCCCTTGCCAACGGCAAAGAAATTCTTGATAAGAAGAACCCACATGGGACGGCAAGTGCCGATGGTTTTGATAGTCTTGAACAGGCCCATCTGATTCATTTCCTGCCTTGTTGAAAGGGGCATTCTTTCTTTGAGTCTGAAGAAACCGTATGTTCTGAACAGAACAACAGCAATAACAAAGACAACCGCACCGCCCGTATAAATATTGCGGGAACCAACATTAAGAATCTGTGGCAGGAAGTCAACAAGAACAGGAAACAGCGACGGCAACCAGACACCGACAAGGTCGGCGTAGGCATCCGTTGCGATAAGTCTGTTTCGCTCGATGGGGTTAGGCGTTATATTGAAAAGAATAATCTGGTAGCTTGTGTCATAGAACGATCTTGCTATCGAACCCACATAATTAAAAATCAGGAACGATGCAAAAAGAGACATCTGGCTCATTCCGCCGGGCAAAAGCCACGGGGAAAGCGATGCAAAAACCCAGAACGGCAAGGTAAGAATTATATAAGGACGCACTCTTCCCCAACGGGTTCTTGTTCTGTCAATTATAAGACCCGAAACCGCATTGTCAAGGGTATCGGCAACAAAGCTGACTGTTTCCGCTACACCCCACGTTTTTGCATTTATACCAAGAAACTGCGTTGCAAAAAAGAAGAGTTTTTTGCTGAAAGTGTTCCACATAGTATCGCCCATACCCGAAAGAATATAGGCAACATAATGTTTCGGACTCAGATAATTTTTATGTTGATTTTCATATTCTCTGATGACCGCAGCTTCATCTTCTGCAACGGGAGTTGCTGTGTTGATGCTCTCTGCCAATATAATCACCGTCCTGTAAAATTAGCATCAAATGATACTTTCGCATATTAATCCAATATATCGCTTATTTTATTATATTGTCAAAAAAAAATCAAGCATATTTCCAAAAAAACTGAAATACGCTTGATTTCTGTACTTTTTCTTAACTTATAAAACTATAATATCGCTCACAAGAGGCTGCTTGCAACGGTTTCTCCAGAAGCTGTTTGCATAGATTTTTACGGTATATCCGCCCTTATCAAGGCCGTCAAAATTAACGGTGAGAGTCTTGGGCATATCGTAAAAATAGAACTCGCTCCATATTGTTGAATTGCGGACAATGACTCCTTTTTTATCGACAACATATATATTATAATCATTAGTATATTCTTCGTCGATTTTTGCCTGATCAAATGTAACGGTAAATCCGTCCGCCTTTTTATCGGATACAACAATCTTTGCACTCTCGTCAAAATACGGTGCAAGGTCGGATTTATAACGCTTATCGGTATAAAGATATGAATCGGGATTCCATGCTTCGTCAATCTTCCATGTGAAGGGGAAGAAATTCGATGTTATAAGGTCATAAGGATAGATTCTGACTCTCTTTTCGGCATCAGCTTCAACGATAAGCATCTGCGCAGCTTTTTCCTTGCCGGGAGGGCAGGTGCCGTAGATTTTATCAAATTCGTCAAGTTCAAAATAGCTGAGTGTGCCTGTGCCAAGGCAAGTGAAATGGCGCTGATGGATTGAACGGGGATCGTTAATGGGTGCATGAGAATGACCCGAGAAGTCAATAATCTGCGGATAATTCATAAGGATATCGGTGAGCTCATCTTCGCCCCAGTTTGCACTTCCGTAAACAGTTCCCATGATATGGGGATGCTGGAAGAAGAAAATAGGTCTTACAGGATCATCGGCAGCAGCTTTTTTGAGTTCAGCGGCAACCCATTCTCTTTTTTTGTCATCAAAATGGCAACCGTTTGTGCAGGTTACGCTGATAAAATGATAGCCATTGATAACTTCGTGGGAATCGGGTGACTGCGAGAAAATTCTGCCGAATCTTTCGAGTGCAACTTCTTCACCTGCAAAAAACTCGTGGCTTGCAAGGGAAAGAGTAACCTTTGTGTTGCCCTTGATATTTTCGTCAAGAGTTGCCTTGAAAGCAAGCATCTGCTCTTCTGTTCCTCTTGTTGCAAAGTCACCGACAACATAGAGAGCATCAAGATTGGGATATTCTTCTTTTTCGCTCAGGGCATATGATGTTTCAATCGCCTGCTTCATTCTTGCACGCTCAACAGTATCCTCGTTCTGATAGTGAATATCGCTCACAACCGTGAATCTGAGCACGGGTTTAAAATCTTTTTCAAACGCCATAAAAATCATCCTTACCTTTTAATAATATAAATCGGAGCCGTTCATCGAACAGCTCCGAGAAAAACTTATACCTTTGAGAATACGAGATCTGAAAGGAAGCTGACAATACCGGGCACGATATCCTTAACAATGCCGATAATGTTGATATATTCAAACCAACCTTCAAAGTTCTTCCAGAAACCTGACCAGTCAATAGCCTTGATGTTTGCGAAGAATTCTTCAAGCGATGTTATACCGTCATCCTTATCATCTTCAACTTCGCTCTTCTTCTTTTCGTCAAGATCTATCTTGTATGTTTCGCCTGTGAATACATTGCCTGAAGCAACAGTGATATAGTATGTGCCTTCTGTAAGAACATCTGTTGAAACAGTAACTTTTTCTGAATTGAGAACAGTTGTTGTTGCACAGATAACATCACCGTTTTCGTTTGCAACTTCAACAGTCCACTGACCGTTTGTAATTTCCTTCTTGCCGTCAAAATCAGCAAGAGTTACATTATAGCCGTTGTTCTTCTTGGGAGCCTTGAATTTGAAAACGTCAACATCATTGCCGTCAAAAATGTTGCCTGTGAAGAACTTGCCCTCGTTGAGAAGGTTTGCATATTTTTCTTCGTTGTTGTATTCGTATTCATCAGTTGAGCTTGAAGAACCTGCAAAAACTCTTACCTGATAGCCGCCTGTGCTTGCGCCGACGCCTTCAACCTTGAGGAAGTAAATTCCGCCGTTAACGCCGAAAACGGGGCTGTCCTTAACTTTTTCGCCATCCTTGATTTCGATTGTGCCAACAATCTTCTGGATTGTTTCGCCGTCGATACCGTCAACAACCTTGATAAGAGTTGCCTTATAGTTACCGGTTTTTGAAGCTGTGTTGTAGATACCGAATGTTGCAAGAACGGGAGATGTGAAGTTTGCAACATAGTAGTCAACATCGCCATCTGTGATCGCGCCGTAATAAAGGTTTGATTCACCCTTCTTTGAAAGCTTGAGTGATGTTGCCTGAGAAGTTGTGTCGTTGGGCTCTTTTTCGATAAGAGCAGTCTTGTTGATTTTAGCAGAAAGAGTATATTCAAGAGTTTCGTCAAGAACATTGCCCATTTCAACTTTGATGAAGTATACACCTGTGTTTACGCTGAAATCAAAAGAAACCTTTGAATCTGTACCTGCTGACTTGATATAGTCAATAACATTTCCGTCGGAATCTGTTGCAGTCACTACAAAATAGGACATTACGGGGTCTGCATTTGTCTTCACATCATGAGCAAGTGAAATAGTGATGAGACCGCTTCCTGTGCTGTCTTCGATTGTGAGTGCATAGTAATCTTCATCGTCTGCATCGGAAATTTTGCCTTTGATGCTTGAATCAAGACTGATTGTGTCTGCAGTTTCAACTGCACCGTTATCCTCTGTCTCTGCTGTTTCTGCAGCAAAAGCGCAGATTGAGCCGCCGAATGCGATGAGCATTGCGAGAATGAGAGCGAGAAGTGATTTTGCTTTTTTCATCATTTTGTCCTCCTTATATTTTATAAAACAGACAAGTGCATTTTATCATACTTTTTCGGACTTGTCAAACTGTACAAGCCCGAAAAATATTAAATTTCGGTTAATAAAGTGTAAAAGAACTCAAATCAGCCAAGTTCGGGTTCATCATCAAGAAGACAAACAGGTGTTTCGAATCCTTCAAGTTCAAGCACAACAATCTCGTTTTTGCCTGCCTTAAGGAAGGGAGCAGGGATATATGCAGACTTCTGGGGACCTACTTCCCAGTATCTTGAAAGCACTCTGTTGTTGACGATTATGATACCCTTTTTGAAATCGGGAAGCTTGATGAATGTGTCGCAGCATTCGTCGGTTTCAAGCTCTGCTCTGAGAAATACGGGTGTGCCGTCAAAAGGCTGAACGCCGTCTTTGAACTCAACCGAAGAAATATCGGTGAGCTCAAGCGGATAGTTCTTCCAATGATAAACAAAGTTGTTGCCGAAGCCGATGCCCTGAGTGATACCCTTTGCATCCTTGAGCTTTGCACCGTAGTTGACTCGTCCCATATTTTCAACAAGAACAGACATTTCTGCTCCTTCTGCGGGAATTTCAACTTCGTTCATGGGTTCTTTATCGTTTCTGTACTGAATTCCGACAAATTTTCCGTCAAGATAGATATATCCTCTGTCATGAACATCCTGAAGTCTTACCTTCTGGCTGTCACGGGGACCTCTGACAAGCGCCTTGTAAAGCACAAAGCCGTAACCCTGATCGAGTTTTTCCATTGTCATGGGCATAACGGATTCAACGGGAGTTGAAAGATTATCAAGATTATCAAAGAGTTTTGCGGATTTTGTGAACTTAAGCTCGCCGTACTTCTTTTTCTTTATCGGCGCAGGCATTTCAACATCGGGAATCGGAGCATATTTTGAAATAACTTCTTTGAACTTATAATATTTTTCGGTGGGTTCTCCGTTTTCGTTAAGCGGAGCATCGTCATCGTAGCTCGAAATGGTCGGCTCATATTTATCATAGTCATTTGCGCCGTTCATATAGCCGAAGTTAGTGCCGCCGTGGAACATATAAGCAGAAAGGCTTGCCCCCATTGAAAGAATTTCGTCAAGTGCATTGGCTGCATCCTGCGGATCACGGCTGTGATGTTCTTCTGTCCAATGATCAAACCATCCGTTCCAGAATTCGGTGCACATAAGAGGGCCGTCAGGCTGATATTCTCTCAGACGGCCGAACTGCTCTTTGGCTCTTGAACCGAAGTTTGCGGTTTTGTGGATTTCGGGAACCGTTCCGCCTGTGAGCATCTGATATTCCGCACCGTCGGATGTGAAGAAGGGAACATCAATTCCCCTTTCTGTCATACCCTTTGCAATATAACGGATATATTCGCTGTCATCACCGTAGCTGCCGTATTCATTTTCAACCTGAACAAGAATAACGTTGCCGCCTTTTGTTATCTGATGAGGAACGATTCTGGGCATAAAATCATCAAAGAATCTGTCAACTGCCGCAATATAATCCTTATCCATGCAACGAAGAGCCATTGAATCATTCTTGAGAAGCCACCAGGGAAGACCGCCGAAATCCCATTCCGAACAGATGTAGGGACCGGGTCTTACGATAGCATAAAGACCGAGTTCTGCGGCGATATCAAGGAATTTTTCGATATCAAGCATATCTGAATAATCGAACTCGCCCTCTTTCATTTCGTGCATATTCCATGCAACATAGGTTTCAACGGTATTGAAACCGCAAGCCTTGAGTTTTATAAGTCTGGCGCGCCAATATTCTGCAGGAACGCGGAAATAATGAATTGCACCTGCAATAATTCTGAACGGTTCACCGTTAAGATAAAAACCGTCTTTCTCGATTGTAAATTTACCCATATTATTTCTCCTTTAATCGGGAAGTTCTTCTCTTTCATAGGGGAATTCGCTGAAAACTTCAAATTTATTCGCTCTCATCCAGAGAGAAGGATTGACTTTTATCGTAAATCCGCAGCCGCTGGGAGTTATCCATTCATGCATGGGATATTCGGGAATACCGTAAGCCGCAAGAATAGACATGATAACACCGCCGTGGGTAACAATTGCCGCAGAAGTTGTGCCTGTTTTCATCAGACCTTCGGCAACTTTTTCAAACGTGCTGCGTACTCTTTGTTCAAATTTTTCGTTGCTTTCGCCGAAAGGCGGCTCAACACCTTTTTCGCCTGCAAGCCATTTCGGGAAAACGGGATGGTCTTTTAATTCTTCGGCAGTTTTGTTTTCAAACTCGCCGAAGTTGTATTCAATGAATCCGTCGATAACAATGGGTTTGTTATCGGGATAAAGAATTTTTGCTGTTTCTGTGCATCTTTTGAGCGGACTTGTGAAAACCGCTTCAACGGGCGGATAGATAAGGTCTTCCTTCATCTGATGAAGCTGTGCCCTGCCTTCTTCGCCAAGGTCAACATTAGTGTGACCGATATAACGGCCTTCAAGATTTTCGTCTGTAAGACCGTTTCTGATTAAATGAATAGTATAGGACTTCATTTTTCCTCCAAAATCGGAACTTGTTTTTTGTTAAAATCGGCAATATACAAAATGTATATTGTTATGTATAATATAATAAATTATCACAGTAATTTATACAGTCAGGAGAATTATTATGGAAAGAAGCTTCCCCGTAATTCTGAGCGAACTCAGAAAAGAAAAAGGAATGAGCCAGAAAGAAGCGGCTCAGCAGCTCGGAATTTCGCAGGCATTGCTCTCTCACTATGAAAAAGGAATCCGCGAATGCGGGCAAAACTTTCTTATTAAAGTCGCCGACTTTTACGATGTCAGCTGTGATTATCTTCTCGGAAGAGCAGTAGAAAAAAACAGCATAAACACAGCAGCCGTTGAAATGTTCGAATCGGAAGAGTCCGATGACAAACCCACTCCGCAGACGCTCGTAAAAGCCTCTATGCTTCTCACTCATGCCATGCGCATCGGAAACAGAATGGACGGCATTGACCTTAACATTCTTTTTTCGATAGCACTGTATAAAATAATTTTGCTTCAGGCCAATGCAGGCAATCTGCCGAAAACCTGGGCAGGAAGAGCATACACAGACGGCAAGATTTGCTGCAACTCAACATACCTTGGCGGAATAGAACTTGTTGCATATAATGCCATAAAACCGCACCTTAATCCGAATCCCGACGAGGATTCGCCCGTGCCCGATGCAATAAAGACGCTGGTTTCGTATGCAGAAGATTTCATTATGAAAAATCTTGCTGAAGCAATACCGCCCATGCCCTATGAATTTTTCAGATAATAAAGACTTCAAAGCAACGCACCTGACGGTGCGTTGCTTTTTATTTTTTTACATAAGTGATTCGTAGAGCTTGATATATTCTTTTGCGGATTTGCCCCAACTGTTGTCACATTTAAGAGCTCTTTCTGCAAGCTTGCTCCAATATTCTCTGTTGCTGTAAGCAGCAAGAGCGCGGTTGATTGCATCGAGCATATCATATGCATCGTAGCTCTTGAAAGTGAAGCCGTTGCCTTTTCCATCGCCGCTGTCTGTGATAGTGTCCTTAAGACCGCCTGTTTCACGAACGATGGGCACGGAGCCGTAACGAAGAGCAACCATCTGCGAAAGGCCGCAGGGTTCACTCTTTGAAGGCATAAGGAACAAATCGCTGCCTGCATAAATCTTTCTTGCCATATCGGGAACAAATCCGAGACGGAGACCGACTTTGTCGGGGAAGTTTGCGGCAAGTTCCTTAAAGAATGCCTCATATTCCCAATCGCCCGAACCGAGAACAACAAGCTGCATATCGGTTGAAGCGAGAAGATCCCACATAATTCTCTTGATAAGGTCAAGACCCTTGTGAGCAACAAGTCTTGTTACGATACCCATAACAGGAACATCATCTCTGACGGGAAGACCGAAAATCTCCTGAAGAGCAGCCTTGTTCTTTGCCTTGCCCGAAGGATCTTTTGCAGAGTAGTTGACAAAAATATCTTTGTCTGTTTCGGGGTCGTAACCGATGGTGTCGATACCGTTGAGAATACCGCTGAGCTTGTAGCTTCTGTCTCTGAGAATAGAATCAAGACCGTGGCTGAACCAGGGATCAAGAATCTCGCTCGCATATGTATTGCTTACGGTTGTTACTTTGTTTGCGCATTCGATGCCGCCCTTCATGAGATTGAGACAATCTCCGAACTGAAGAAGCGATGTGCATTCTTCACCGAGACCGAAAAGATCGCCGAGAACATCGTTGCCGTATTTGCCCTGATACTGAATGTTGTGGATTGTAAACACTGTTTTGATTCCCGTATATCCTTCTTTGTTTGCATAGATTGTTGAATAATAAACGGGAACGAGTGCACTCTGCCAGTCATTGCAATGAATGATATCGGGCTTGAAGTCAATATAGGGAAGAATTTCAAGAACTGCTCTTGAGAAGAATGTGTATCTTTCGCCGTCATCATAGTGACCGTAAAGAGTGTTTCTCTTGAAATAATATTCGTTATCGATAAGATAATAGATTACGCCGCCTGCCTTTGCTTCGTAGATACCGCAATACTGTCTGCGCCATGAAACAGGAACCATGATATTGGTTATGAATTTCATGTTTGCCCGCATTTCATTGCTGATTGTTCCGTAAAGGGGCATAACAACTCTGCAGGCAACCTT